>JBEGKM010000118.1:0-3989 GCA_041184065.1 Actinomycetota bacterium | reverse complement strand
TTGCTGAAGTTGCTGCAACCGAGTCTGCAGTGGCCGATGAGGTTTCTGAGGGTTCACCAGCAGAAGAAGACCCATACCGCGAGTTCAAGGCAGAGCTTCGTCGTCAGCCTGGCAAGTGGTATGTCATCCACTCTTACGCTGGCTACGAGAAGCGCGTGAAGCAGAACATCGAGAACCGCATGCTTGCTCTTGAGGGCGGCGACGACATCTTCCAGATCGAGGTTCCGATGGAAGAGTCAATCGAAATCAAGAACGGCCAGCGCAAGTTGGTTACCAAGGTTCGCATCCCTGGTTATGTTTTGATCCGCATGGAGATGAACGAAGAGTCTTGGTCACTGGTTCGCCACACCCCAGCTGTTACCGGCTTCGTTGGCAACTCACAGAACCCAACTCCTCTTCGCCCAGAAGAAGCATTCAACATGCTCAAGACTCTTTATGTTCTTCCTGAAGAGGCAGAGGCAAAGCTTGCCGCCAAGGGCAGTGTTGCTGTCAAGGGCAAGGCAAAGTCGATTCCGGTCAACATCAACCTCAACGTTGGCGAAAGCATCATGATCAAGGATGGCTCGTTCGCTGGCCTTCCAGGAACCATCTCAGAAATCAAGCCAGAGAGCGGCAAGCTCATCGTGCTTGTCTCGCTCTTCGAGCGTGAGACCCCGGTCGAACTTAGCTTCGACCAGGTCGGCCCACTCAACTAACATCCAAGTTTTTTAGTTTTCCAAAACCAACACAAAAGGAATATCAAATGGCACCGAAGAAAAAGATCACCGGCATGATCAAGCTTCAGATCAACGCGGGCGCTGCTAACCCAGCTCCACCGATTGGTCCAGCTCTAGGTCAGCACGGCGTTAACATCATGGAATTCTGCACCGCGTACAACAACGCAACAGCAGACCAGAAGGGCAACGTTGTCCCAGTAGAAATCACCGTCTACGAAGACCGCTCATTCACCTTCGTTCTAAAGACCCCTCCTGCAGCTGAGCTAATCAAGAAAGCTGCTGGCGTTGCAAAGGGCTCATCGACTCCTCACACCGTGAAGGTCGCTCAGCTTTCAAAGGACGCTCTTTACAAGATCGCAGAGCAGAAGATGTCTGACCTGAACGCCAACGACGTTGACGCTGCAGCAAAGATCATTGCGGGTACCGCACGCTCAATGGGAATCACCGTAGAGGCCTAAGTAACAAAAAACTTGGCAGCTACTTCCGGGTAGGTGTCGACCGCGAGGTCTGCATCCGCAGACCGAGCAAAGAAGTAGTGGGAGGATCGCGCGCGATCCGTAGACCACAACTGTGACCAATAGAAAAGGAACAACAGCATGGCAAAGCGCTCAAAGGCTTACGAAGCCGCAGCAGCTCTCATCACCGAGGGCAAGCTATACACCCCAGCCGAGGCAGTAACTCTAGTTAAAGAGACTGGCTCAAAGAAGTTTGACTCAACCATCGAGGTTGCTTTCAAGCTTGGCGTCGACCCTCGCAAGGCCGACCAGATGATCCGTGGAACCGTTTCGCTTCCTCACGGTACCGGTAAGACCGCACGCGTTATCGTTTTCGCAACTGGTGCCGCAGCTGACGCTGCAGTTGCCGCAGGCGCTGACGTTGTTGGTGGCGACGAGCTAATCGAGAAGGTTGCAGCTGGATGGGTTGACTTCGACTCAGCCGTCTCAACCCCAGAGCTCATGGGCAAGGTTGGTCGTCTAGGTAAGGTTCTAGGTCCTCGTAACCTAATGCCAAACCCAAAGACCGGAACCGTTACCCCAGATGTAGCCAAGGCTGTTACCGACATCAAGGGCGGAAAGATCGACTTCCGCGTTGACAAGCAGGCTAACCTGCACTTCATCATTGGTAAGGCCTCTTTCACCAAGGAGCAGCTCGGCGAGAACCTTGCCGTTGCACTTGACGAGATCGTTCGTTTGAAGCCTTCGAGCTCAAAGGGTCGCTACCTAATCAAGGGTGCAGTTTCAACTACCTTCGGTCCTGGCATCGCGCTAGACACCAACGTAACCAAGGTTGAGTTCTAAACCCTAGAATCAAGATTCCGATGAGGGGATCGAGGCGAAAGCCTCGGTCCCTTTGTCTTCTCTTAGAACTTTGGCTAACCACTGTTCGTTCATAATCACTAGGCTGGGGCTCTAAGCATCAGCCGATTAACAGATAAGGCGGGATATTGCCTCAGCACGCATTTGGCGCAGCCACACTTCTTGATTCGAAAGACCCAATGGGCTTGCGCTCAAGCGCACCCCTGCTAGACGCGTGGATACGCGACATGGAGACCGATCGATCTCCATTCCAGATTCCTGGACACAAGGGCCGCACCGACCTTACCGGTGCCATTGTCGATGGCGACATCCCAGTTTTGCCGGGTAACCACCCGCACCGAATTTCACCCTCACTAATTCTCGAAGCCGAGGCAATTGCCGCCCGCCTTTGGGGTGCCGAGCTTTGCCGCTTCGGCGTGAACGGCTCATCTGGTTCAAACCACGCAGCTGTTATGGCGGTTGCCGGCCCGGGTGACAAAGTTATCGTTTCGCGAACCCTGCACAAGTCGGTTCTGGTTGGCCTGGTTTATGCCGGCGTAACGCCGATTTGGATTCGCCCAGAAATCAACCCAGCCACCGGTTTGCCGGAATATTTGCCCTCGACCCGGTTGGCCGAAACTCTGGCCAAACACCCAGACGCTAAAGCCGTTCTGATTGGCGAGCCTTCATACGTAGGTACCATGTCGAACATTCCGCGTCTGGCCAAGGTCACTCATGAATACGGCATTCCGCTGGTTGTCGATGCGGCATGGGCTGCGCATTACGGGTTCCACCCAGAGCTTCCGAATCACCCAATTGCCGAGGGTGCCGACATCGTAGTTACTTCGGCGCACAAAACATTGCCTTCTTACTCGCAAGCATCATTCGTGCTGGTTCGCGATGAATATGTAGACCTAGCTCGCTTCAACAAGATGTTCGACTCGACCCAAACCACTTCGATGTCTGGCCGAATCTTGGCTTCGATCGATGCTGCGCGAGCTTTGCTTGAGCGCCATGGCGAAGAGCTCATCGGCCCGGTGATTGACGCAACCGAGCGGGGCCGCGCCAGCCTAACCGCGGCCGGCATCGATGTCATCGATGGCGAATACATCGACCCGTTGAAACTGGTGATTATGCTCAGTGGCTGCGGTGCAGACGGAAACCTGATTGAGGCCGATCTCTTGGCAGCCAACATCGATGTCGAAATGGCCAACCGCGACATCATCATTCCGATGATTACCTTTGCCGACACCCCCGATCGCATCAACGATCTGGTCAAGCGAATTATCAATTCAGTAAATCGTTACCGTGGTGAACCTCGACCCATTGAAATCTTGCCAGCCTTCTCAATCGAGCCCCAGGTTGTTGTTACGCCGCGTGAGGCTTTCTTTAGCGACTACGAGGTCGTCGACTCGGCCGATGCAGTTGGTCGAGTTAGCGCCGAGATGATTTGCCCCTACCCTCCTGGGGTGCCCGTGCTTTCACCTGGCGAGTTGATCACTGAGGCGGCACTTGGTGCATTGTTCGAGGCTCGAGACATGGGTGTTCGCATTGCATTTGTTGCCGACCCAACTCTAAAAACTTTGAAGGTCTTGCCGCGCAAAGACTAGACGCGTAAGGGCTGATTGGTTGCTCTAGCTAGTCGACCCTAATGCCGGCCAGCGATGCCAGACCACTCGAAATTTGGATCAGCTGGGTTTCGTTGATGGTGCCATTTCGAAGGTTTTGCAAACCCTGAACCTTGGCAAAGTCGAGTCCGGTGAAATCGACGGTGTTGCCCTCAAAGTCACGCAGGTCTAAATCTTCAACAGTGCAGTTTTCAAACCACACTCGCTTGAATTTTGCGCCCGTAAGATCGAGCGCTTCGAACGTGCAGTTTCTAAAGAGAACATCTTGGGCCTCGCACCCAGCTAAGTTGGCAAACCCGATTCGGCTGTGCTCAATCGAGGTCATGTTCATGGCAGTTCCGGTTAAGTCG
>JBEGKM010000117.1:0-3992 GCA_041184065.1 Actinomycetota bacterium | reverse complement strand
GCCAGTGATCAGGCGCGGTGATTTTGAATTCGAAAGTTGCCTTAAGATCAGGTTGCTCAAAGACCGCGAACATGCGGCGTGAGTCAGGAACCTCAAATTGGGTATACAGGTAAACCTCGTTGTCTACTGGGTCTACGAATCGGTGAAGCCCTTCCCCGGTGTTCATATAGAAAGCATCTGCTTCGATGATCAGCTCGTTAGATGCGGCGAGGTCGTCAAGTTGAATTCGAACGCCGTCCGAAACCGCACTTGCGTTGAGTTCTTGGCCGTTCAACGAAACACGATGCACCCTTGCGGTGATGGCATCGATGAAAGTCGATGAACCAGGGCGGCTGGAGCTGAATCGCACCGTTGTGTTTGAAGTAAATGTTTTGTCACCTGCGGTTAGATCAAGTTCTACTTTGTAGCTCTCAACTTCGATATGTTCGGCGCGCTCAGCAGCCTCGATGCGGGTTAGGTTTTCTCCAGGCAAAATGACTCCAATGTCGTTCCGGTTTTCGCATCTAGCCTAAACCCGATTTTCGTCTGGAATAATCTAAGTTATGAGACTCAAACCTGGCGCCCTAACCGAAGCATCCGCCGTGTTCTCATTTGCTTGGGTGCTCATTCTGATCAGCTTCATTGTGATTTCCGGTGACCTAGCAAAAGCTGTCAATGCGGCCACGCTAGCGCTTCTCTTTTTGCTTCCTTGTTACACGCTCTGGGGTCTTCTCGGTCTAGCTATTCGCACGCGAACTCGAAACGTGAAATTCTTTTTCAATGTCTCAATCAGCTCGGTCGTGGTTCTTGGCGGTGCTTTTGCCATGAAGTTGATCACCGATTCATACGAAGGGCCAAAAGTTGAAGCTGAGACCGCGCTCAGCTACATCAGTGCGGTTGCCGCCATAACCTATCTTGCGGTCGTTGGCGCTTCGGCGTTCACTTACTTCTGGCTCACCAAAACTAAAAAGGAAATTTGATGCGAATTCACATTGCCACCGATCACGCTGGTCTTGACCTAAGCCACTTTTTGATTCGCGAGTTGACCAAGCAGGGTCACGAGGTTTTCGATCATGGACCAAGTTCTTATGACCCGCTAGACGATTACCCCAGCTTCTGCATCAATGCCGGACTGGCGGTTGTTGCCGATCAGCGCGCTGGTGTTGAGGCGCTCGGAATTGTTTTGGGTGGTTCAGGTAACGGTGAACAAATCGCAGCCAACAAGGTTGAAGGCATTCGAGCTGCCCTTGCTTGGAACGAGTCAACGGCCAAGTTGGCACGCGACCACAATGATGCAAATGTGATTGCCGTGGGTGCCCGTCAGCACACCCAGGATGAAGTTCTGCACTTGATCGAGTTGTTTATTGCCGAGCCCTTCAGTCACGATGAACGCCACGTTCGACGAATCGGCAAGATCGCCAGCTATGAGCAAACCGGCGAGATACTGGCGTAGTTTCTAACAATGCCAGAGGGTCACACGGTTCATCGAACCGCAAATGATTTCAATCGCCTTTTCGCGGGTGAACCTGTCTTTGTAAGTTCTCCGCAAGGGAGATTCGAATCAGGTGCCCAGATGATTGATGGCCACACGCTGGTTAAGGCCAAGGCGATCGGTAAACAGCTGTTCTTGAAGTTTGACAACGAGCTGACCCTGAGAATTCACCTGGGCATTTACGGCAAGTGGAACACACACAAAGTCGGTTACCTAGACGCTCCTGAGCCAATCGGTCAGGTGCGTGCGCGTTTTGGCAACCGAACTGCCGTCAGCGATCTTCGAGGACCCACTGTCTGCGAGGTCATAACGCAAGATGAAGTGCGGCTGGTCGAAAAAAGGCTCGGGCCCGACCCGTTGAATCCCGATCCCAAAGGTCGCGAATCTGAGCGATTTATTAGCCGTGTTCTGGCTTCCAAAGCCGCAATTGGTCTTCAGCTCATGAACCAGGATGTGATCGCTGGAATAGGCAACGTTTATCGCGCCGAAATCCTATTCAGGGCAGGCATTGATCCGCATACCCCGGGCAATCAGCTGTCAACTGAACAATTGCGTGACATTTGGCTTGATTCGGTCGACCTGTTGAAGGTTGGAGTGAAGACCGGCTTCATGATCACGAGGGATGAACTAAGGTCCAAGCGCCCGACCAAGTCAGAACGCAACTTCATTTATAAAAGAGAAGGCTTACCCTGTCGAGTCTGCGGCACCAACATCTCGATTGAATTGATGGCAGCTCGAAAGCTTTATTTCTGCGTCGGCTGTCAAAAGTAGCTGTCAAAATCTGTCGCTCAAAGTGAAACGCCACCGCTTGTTTGCGATGGCGTTTTTCGAGCGGATGACGGGAATCGAACCCGCATCATCAGTTTGGAAGACTGAGGCTTTACCACTAAGCTACATCCGCGTTGAGGCCTAAAGTTTTTTTCAAAAATCGAGGCAACATGTCTATTCTATGGGATAGACTCAACGAGGTTGTTCAGCCTGGCTGAAAATCAACCGGGGTGTAGCGTAGTGGCTAGCGCGCCTGCTTTGGGAGCAGGATATCGCAGGTTCGAGTCCTGTCACCCCGACCATTCGGTTCAGATCCACACTGAATCTTTGAAAATAAATGGCCTGTCTTCTTAAGAAGGCGGGCCCTTTTCTTGTCTAGGAGAAGACCTTGAAAACTGCAGTAGAGCGCATCAAGCCAACCCGTGTGAAGCTCACCATCGAGGTGACTCCTGAAGAGTTCAAGCCAAGCCTTGACCATGCATACGAGCACATTGCCGAGAGCGTCAACGTTCCTGGTTTCCGCAAGGGCAAGATCCCTGCCGCTATCTTGGACCAGCGTGTTGGTCGCCCAGCGATCTTGGCTCACGCCATCAACGACGGTCTAGACACCATTTACCGCGAGGCAATCGAGGCCGAGAAGCTTCGCCCATTGGGTCAGCCTCAGGCAGATATCAAGCAGACCCCTGACGAGAAGACTTTCGCCGGCAACCTAATCGTTGAGATCGAGGTTGAGGTTCGTCCTGAGCTAAAGCTCAAGGAGTACAAGGGCTTGAAGGTCAAGGTTGACGACATCAAGGTTGAGGCCAAAGAGGTAGACGCAGAGCTAGACGCACTTCGTGCTCGCTTCGGTTCACTTAAGACCGTTGAGCGCGCAGCGAAGAAGGGCGATTTCACCACCATCGACCTGACTGCAACCATCGCTGGTTCAACCATCGACTCAGCACAGAACATTTCTTACGAGATTGGTGCAGGCAACCTACTTGACGGCATCGATGAGGCCCTCGACACCCTTACCGCTGGCGAGTCAACCACCTTCAAGTCAAAGCTCGTTGGTGGCGACAAGGCCGGTCAAGAGGCCGAGATTTCTGTGACCCTAACCGCTGTCAAAGAGCGCGAGCTTCCAAAGGCCGACGACGCGTTCGCTCAGTTGGCTAGCGAGTTCGACACCCTTAAAGAGCTAAAGGCTGATCTAGAGGCTCAAATCGCACGCTCAAAGAGCTACGGTCAGGGCATCCAGGCTCGCGATCTAGTTACCAAGCAGCTGCTTGAACTTATCGATGTTCCTGTTTCTGAAGAGCTAGTCGAAGCCGATGTAAACCGCCACCTAGAGGGTGAAGGACGCCTAGAGGATGACAAGCACCGCGCCGAGGTTCTTGAGCAGAGCACCGAGTCATTCAAGGTTCAGATGTTGCTAGACGCCATTGCCGAAAAAGAAGAGCTGCAGGTTGGCGAAGAAGAGCTTATTCAGTACCTGGTTCAGGCTTCACAGCAATACGGCATGAACCCGAACGACTTCATCAAGACCATCAGCGAAAACGGCCAGGTGCCAGCATTCGTTGGTGAGGTTGCTCGTCGTAAGGCGTTGACCGTCGTTCTCGAAGCAGCAGTCGTTACCGACGGCAAGGGCAAGACAGTTGACCTTTCAGAGTTCACCAAGTCTGACGTCGAGGCCGCTGATGCTCACGCAGGCCACGACCACTAATCTCAATTTGAAATTGCCCGGGCTTAGGCTCGGGCTTTTTCATTTTCGTCA
>JBEGKM010000116.1:0-4002 GCA_041184065.1 Actinomycetota bacterium | reverse complement strand
TTTCCGCTCAAGAGAGCCGATTGGGTGAGAATCACAGGCGTCGACCTAAATCAAAAACCAGTCGAAATTGAAGCAACCGGCTGGTTTGCTCGCATTTTCCAGCACGAATTCGATCACTTGGATGGAATACTCTATGTGAACCGACTGGCTGAGCCCTGGAAAGAGATTTCCACTGACATCATTCAAGACAACGGTTGGGCAAAGCCTGGGCTCAGCTGGCTGCCGGGCAAAGACAAACTAGACGCCTAGCCTACGATCAACCTGATAATCGCGGCCGTTGCTGCAGCAGCGGCAACCATCACGATGAACGGTGCGCGCATCCATAGCAGAACCGCTCCAACGGCAAGCGCTGGCATTCTGGCGTCGAGTACAAACTGCGAATCAGCGGTGAACCCCTGGATGCCAAGAAGTGCTGAGAGTAACGCAACTGTCAGAAGGGCTGCGCTTCTGCTAACCACCGGGCGGTTCAAAACTGAACTGGGAACTAGAAAACCGATGAGCTTCCAAGAGTAGACAGCAATGCTTGCGAGCAAAATGCCCGTCCAAATGTCTAGAATCATTTGTCTTTCACCGCAAGCCAGTTAAAGGTTCCAAAGAGAATTGCGACGGCTCCGGCGACTAACACGGGCACTCCTGCCGGCAACGAAGGCGTGAGAATGACCGCAACCACCATCGATAGAGCCGCAACGGCAAGGGACTGCCCTTCTTTGAGCCTTGGCCAAATCAACCCCAGGAACGCCGCCGCTGCAGCCGCGTCGAGACCCCATGTCGCAGGATCGCCAATTGCATCCCCAAGAAAGGCGCCAAGCAAAGTAGCGAGATTCCAGAAAACAAAGACGGCCAAGCCGGTAAACCAGAATCCCTTGCGCTGATCTCTTTTGTCAGACTGAGCAGTGGCAACTGCGGTGGATTCATCAATAGTAAGAAGCGCAGGAAGAATCTTCTGCAGACCAACTCGCTCAAGAATTGGAGCCATTCGAACAGCATAGAAGCCGTTACGAATTCCAAGCAGCCACGCCGAGACCACTGCGGCACCAACCGCCACGGAACCCATGCCCGATGCTGCGATGATGCCAATGAACGCGAATTGAGAACCGCCCGAGAACATCAACAGAGATAGCACCTGTGTTTGCCAAACGTCCAAACCAGCCGACACCGAAAGAGCGCCAAACGAAACGCCATAGAGGCCGGTCGCCAGACCGACTCCAATCGACGTGGATAGCACTGCGGATTTAGCCACGGAAGCGACCCGCTCGGTTTAGGCTCAGAAAAAGTTGGGACCTGGTTGCGAAGCCACATTTTGCAATAACCGAACCAAGCACTTGTCGAACCCGGTATTGAGGAGTGTCGAGCAAAGCTGCTATCTCTTCATCGTCGTGACCAAGTTCAAAGTATTCGAGCACCTGTGATTCACGCTCGTTTAGGTTACCTAGCCTAACTAGCAAATCCGGAATATCGAATTGCACGTCCTTGGCATCTTGAAGAAACTTACGAAGCTCTCGAAAATTCGGCTGATCGTCTTTCGAAGCAGTGCTTCGAATCGCCTTCAACAACTCCGACGGGCCGGACTCCTGTGTGACGAGGTCGGTTGCACCGGCAGCGATTGAGGCAAGCTGCAATTCGGGGCTGAAATATGGCCCCGTCATGATGAAAGCCGGCACCTTGGCACCCTGCGATAGGTATCCCTCAATCAGCTTTTGGGCGAGTCGAATGCCATCCATGCCCTTTATTCGGTGATCGAGAACGATCACGTCAACGAGAGCGTCAGGAAGCCTGATAAGAGCCGAGTCGGCTGTGTCATCTTCGAGCACGACTTTTAAGTCGGGTTGGGAGTCGATGAGCAGACGTCGACCGTAGCGAATGTCGGGGTCGCCATCGACCAAGGCAATGCGAAGATCAAGCGCCATGGTTAAATCTGTTCAGCGCCAAGCGTCTTGAGGTGAGGAAAAATGGCCGACACGGTGAACCCCACGCCCGGCACCCTGGTTGCTTCGACGCTACCTGCATATAAAGCAGCGCGCTCGCGCATAGCAGTGATGCCCTTGCCGACGATTGGTTCGGTTAGCGCCTGCAGATCCTCTTCAGCCGTGTAACTGGCATCTTCACCCGTGACTGAAACAAGGGCGCGGTTGGCCACCTCGATGCCATTGTCTTTAATCAGCACCTGCATGCCATCTTCGACCCAGCTCAGGTCGATCGAGACATCGGTGCCAATTGGGCAGTTCTGCTTGACGTTCTCTAGGGCATCAAACACGATTCGATAAAGAGCTAGTTGAGCACCCTCGTTGAGTGCGAAGGGTTGCCCTTCGTTTCTAAGATATGCGTTAAATCCAAGCTCGCGATAGAGAACCACAAGGGCGTCTAGCTCTCGCAGGCCCGGAGGAGCGGCAGAAACCTGGTGGGTTTTATTGAGCATGTCGAATAAGCGGCGAAGTTCGGTGTGCGCCGCACGTGCGCTTTGAGCAATCTTCTCGAGAGATCGTGTCGCCGAACTTGGATCTACTTTCGCTGCATATTGACCACCCTCAGTGAGGCTGATAACGGCGGCAACTTTCTGAATAATGAGCTCGTTGATGTCTCGGGCGATTCCAAAGCGCTCATTCTGCTCGGCGATTTCGAGTGCCAACTTACCTGATTCTTCGCGCACAAAAAGACGGTCGCTTCTTGTACCCACGTGAACCACGGAAACGAATGAATAGCGCCCCAACAGATAGGCAAAGATGTTGACGATTAGAACCAGGCTGCCAATCAGAATCAATGCCGAAATACGACCCTCGTTGGTTCGAATTGTCATTCCAAAGAGATCGGTAAAAAGTGGCGCGCCGTACGCAACGATCCAAGCGATCGAAAGACCAAATGCGATTGAAAGAACCAATCCAGCAACGCGGATTACTTGGTTGCTAAAAGCTGCCAGCGTTACCGTGGCAACGACTGCCGAGAGACCACCAGCAAGAGGATCGAACTGCAGATAGATCGCAGCGGCAACAGAGGTGAGAAGCGCACCGATGGAGGCATACGGCACCGTTGCTGCGAATAAGACGGCAAGAGAAAGTACGACATTTAGGCCTAAGGCCAGAAACCCTTGAGTGACGGTGTCAATGCCACCAAAGAGAAGCAAGGTGAAAACGGCCAGAAGGGCACTTGAGAGCCATTTATTTTCTTGGATCCACCTGATCATGTGGCCTCCTGATGTTCAGAAAGAATGGCTCCCCGGCTTGGACTCGAACCAAGAACCTATCGGTTAACAGCCGATTGCTCTGCCAATTGAGCTACCGAGGATTAGTTGCTTTCGCAACTTGACAACATTACCAAAAAAAATCAGCGCGCGTAGACAAGTAAGCGAGATTTGTTCGCCGACTTGAAAACTCAATACCCCAGACTGAGGTCGACGGCTCCCACAAGCGGCTTTCCCTCAGAGAATGCCTTGACGTTGGTGCGAATTCGTTCACCGAATAATCGCTGAATCATCTCTGGAGTATCCGCCGTGTGGGGCGTGATGATGGTGTTCGGTGTCTTCCACAGCTGACTTGAGTCGGGAAGTGGCTCTGGGTCGGTGACGTCCACGCCCGCTCCTCCGATTGCACCGGCAAATAATGCGCTAATCAAATCTTGAGTGTTCACGTGGCCACCACGAGCAATGTTTATGAAGAACGCGGTGGATTTCATGGCTTTGAACGCAGTTGAATCAAACACTCCGCGTGTTTCGTCGGTTAGAGCAGCGGTGACAAACACGAAATCTGCGACAGGAAGACGAGCAAGGAGTTCATTCGACGGTAGGACTTCATCGACGCCAGTCATCGGCGATGGAGACCTGCGCAGAACGGTGATGCGAGCCCTAAACGGGGCAAGCAAACGAATCAGTTCTTCGGTTATTCCACCGCCACCATAAATCAAAACCTGGGCGTCAAACATACTTACTGCGAACTTTCCACCCCAGGTTCCTGCCTTGACTCGAGCTGGAATTGCTCGGCCAAGGGCAAGCGCCAGCATCAAGGCGTGCTC
>JBEGKM010000115.1:0-4004 GCA_041184065.1 Actinomycetota bacterium | reverse complement strand
GATAGTTGACCGTGCCGAAAACTTTGGGTTAAGCCAGCTACACCAAATTCGAGGTCGCGTTGGTCGCAGCCGCGAGCGAGCATACGCTTATTTCTTCTATGACCCATCGAAACCACTTAGCGAAACAGCCCACGACCGGTTAGCCACCATCGCAACTAACAACGAGCTTGGCGGCGGCATGCAGATTGCCCTGAAAGACCTCGAAATTCGCGGTGCCGGCAACCTGCTGGGTGGTGAGCAATCTGGGCACATTGCCGGTGTTGGCTTTGACCTATACCTGCGAATGATTGGCGAGGCCGTTGCAGACTTCAAGGGTGAAAAGACCGAGTCGCCGGCCGAGCTAAAGCTCGAGTTGCCGGTAGACGCGCACATTCCCCACACCTACGTCGACTCTGAGCGCTTGCGCCTAGAGGCATATCACAAGCTTTCTGCGGCAAGCGGCGAGAAGGGCTCGCGCAAGCAGCTTGATGGCATTTTGGCCGAACTTGAAGACCGCTACGGCGAGGCGCCTCAGCCCGTTCGAAACCTGATCGACGTGACCGAACTGCGACAGCAGGCCAACCGACTTGGACTCAAAGATTTCAACGTGCTTGGGCTGCAAGTAAAGCTGCAACCGGTGGTGCTAACCGAGGCCGAACAGGTTCAAATCAGTCACCTTTTCCCAGGCACAAAGTATTTGCAGTCTGCTTCGACACTCATGGTGCCAGCGCCTCGCGACGCAAACTTTGAACCGCTGCGCGACAAGCCAATCATCGATTGGGCTTGGGCTTTCTTGGCAAGAGTCTTTGCCAACAAAACTTTGAATGACCAAAACGAACCACCGAGACCGCTAAAGGGCTAGAAATGACAAAACTTGACGATCTAATTGCCGTTGCACACAAGTTGCGCGCGCCCGGCGGCTGCCCCTGGGATGCCGAGCAAACTCACAATTCGTTGACCAAATACCTGCTAGAAGAAACCTACGAATTGATCGAGGCGATCGAAACTGGAAATCGCGATGAGATCCTCGAAGAACTCGGCGATGTGCTCTACCAAGTGATTTTTCACACCGACCTTGCGGCCACCGGCTCATTGGGTGAAGCCTTTGACATTCAAGATGTTGCCGAGCTGTCGGCTCAAAAAATGATGGGTCGCCACCCGCACGTGTTCGGCACGCCAGAAGAGCTCGAAAAATATGCGGCCAAGACCGGCGACGAGGTAATGGTCAACTGGGATGCCCACAAGCAACGTGAAAAGCCAGAACGCTCGTCAGTTTTAGATGGCATCCCGCAGGCGCTGCCAGCACTTGCCCTGGCAGACAAGGTGTTGAGCAAAGCCGAGAAGATTGGTTTGCTCGACGCCGATGCGCCTGGTCCGTTTAGCGTGACCGGTGAAGCCGAACTGGGCGCCATTTTGCTGGCAGTTGTCTCGAGCGGGCGAGCGGCGGGGCTCGACTCTGAGCGCGCTCTGCGCGAGGCTCTGCGTGAATTGCAGGTCGAGATTCGTCACGCCGAAATCGAAGAGGGTTTCGACGCCGGAGTCATCGCTGTGCCAAACGAAGAATAAATTTTGACTAAATCAAATGAGTCAATGACCCGAGTTTTGATCTTTGACGGCGACTGTGGCTTTTGCACCACCACGGCGAATTGGATTGTCAAACATTCAAGTGTGCAGGTCGCGGCTAAGCCATACCAATGGGCTGACCTCGAGCCCCTTGGTTTGACTCGGGTTGAGGCCGAAGCAAAGGTTCAATTGGTTTGGCAGGGCGAAATATTCGCTGGTCACAAATGCTTTGCGAAATTGCTGATGATTCAGCGAAACGGCTTGATCAGGTTGGTTGGCAGGCTTGTGAATTCGAAGGCGTTCAACGGCATCAGCTCACGAGGTTACGACTGGGTGGCCAAGAATCGCCACCGCTTACCAGGCGGCACACCAGCTTGCAAGTTGCCGCCGTCAAAGTAAATTTGAGCCATGGATGAAAAAATCAAAGGCCCTGCCGCCTACTTTCCCTCGATCGAGAAGAAGTACGGAAAACCGATCGATTTCTGGATGAAGGAGCTCGAAAAGGTTGCCGGGCAGGCTCACATGGAGCAGGTTGCTTTTCTAAAAACTCAGCACGAAATGGGTCACGGCCACGCAAACGCCATCGTTGCCGTGTTCCGAACCAATAACCCGTAGCCGAGCCTGCTAGGGCAAACCTTGCCATGTGGCAAACTTGAACCATGGCTAAAGACGTGCACCCACCCCGCGGAATGCGCGATTTTCTTCCCGTAGAGAAGAATCGTCGCGACCGTGTTCTCACCACAATTCGTGAGACTTATCTGGGTCATGGCTTTCAAGAGATCGAAACTCCGGCACTCGAAGACCTTGAGCGTCTAACCTCTGGCCAGGGCGGCGACAACGAAAAACTCGCATTTAGAGTAATGAAGCGAGGCGCCGAACTTGAGTCGGCTATTGCCGCAGCCAATGGCGAAGACAACCTTGCCGATCTAGGCTTGCGCTACGACCTAACTGTTCCGCTTACTCGCTACTACGCAACCAACCACGCCAAGCTGCCTAAGATTTTCAAGGCTTTGCAAACGGGTCCCGTGTGGCGTGCCGAACGCCCGCAAAAGGGTCGTTACCGTCAATTCGTCCAGTGCGACATCGACATCATTGGCGATGCCAGCATTCTGGCCGAAATCGAACTTCTAAATGCCTCATTGGATGCTTTGACCTCGATCGGTCTATCCGATGCGACCATCCGAGTTAACCACCGCGTGTTGCTTGCCAGTTTGCTTGAAGAGCTTGGCGTGCCCGAAGACGGCAAGGGCTCGGCCATGATCACCATCGACAAACTTGACAAGATTGCGGCCGAAGGGGTGGTTGCCGAACTTGGTGAAAAGTTTGATGCCGGCGTTGCAGCTCGCGCGGCTGATTGGCTCAGGGCAATTTCGGGCAATCTACCGGTGCCTGCCGAGCTCAAAGAGATCTTCGCCTCGATTGAGGCTCGCTTTGGTTCAGGCCGCCTGCGATTCGACCCAACTCTGGTTCGTGGAATGGGTTATTACACCGGCTCAATTTTTGAGATCGAGCACCCGGAATCTGGCTCATCGATTGGTGGCGGCGGTCGCTATGACGGCATGGTTGGTCGTTGGCTTGGCACCGATGTTCCAGCGGTAGGTATCTCAATCGGTTTCGAACGCGCAGTCGAGCTGGTCGCCGATCAGGCATCCGACTTGAAAGCGATTGTTTTGGTGCTCGACAGCGCTGAACCGACCGTGATTGCCAACGCGCTAAAGGTTCAGCAGCAGGCCATCGAAGCCGGCTATCGGGTTCGCCTTGAACAGCGACCAAAAAAGCTAAACAATCTGCTCGACAGCATGGCTGAGCAAGGGTTTGCCTCGTTCGCAACGGTTGGCGAAGAGTTTGTGAACTTTGACGAATTGTCGATTCGCAACATCGCAAACTAGCCGCTTAACTCGCTAAACTTATAGCCATACGACGACGTTTTTAAGCGCCGTCTGGCGCGTTCAAAACCGCCAAAATAAGGAGACAAATCTTGTCAATCATCGAAGCCGTAGGCGCTCGCGAAATCCTAGACTCACGTGGAAACCCAACCATCGAGGTTGAAGTTCTGCTCGAAGACGACAGCTTCGGCCGTGCAGCCGTTCCGTCTGGTGCATCAACCGGTGCTTTCGAAGCACACGAAAGCCGTGATGGCGACAAGGGTCGCTACCTTGGCAAGGGTGTTCAGAACGCGGTGAAGGCTGTTGTTGAGACCGTTGACGAAGCCCTAGTTGGCTTTGACGCACTAGACCAGCGCCTTGTAGACGCAGCTCTAATCTCGCTTGACGGCA
Organism: Actinomycetota bacterium; assembly: GCA_041184065.1. GTDB lineage: Bacteria > Actinomycetota > Actinomycetes > Actinomycetales > Microbacteriaceae > Rhodoluna. The sequence continues at coordinate 186 of JBEGKM010000115.1, read as the reverse complement.
CCCCAACCAAGTCAAACCTCGGTGCAAACGCCATCCTAGGTGTTTCACTAGCAACCGCTCGTGCAGCTGCAGATGCAACCGGTCAGCCGCTTTACCGTTACCTTGGCGGCCCAAACGCTCACACCCTGCCAGTTCCACTGATGAACATCATCAACGGTGGCGCACACGCCGACACGGGTGTTGACA
>JBEGKM010000114.1:0-4029 GCA_041184065.1 Actinomycetota bacterium | reverse complement strand
ACCAGAAATCATCAACGCGGCTAAACCCGCCGCGATTGCCTTGGCAAACCTTTGAAGGTTCATTAGTCGGCCTTGTTGCGAAGGCTAACTGCCAACGATTCGAGAACCATTAGGTCGCGCACATTTGCATCGATGCGCTTGCGCGCGATTGCGATCGCCTCGAGCTTCTGAATCGACTGGGCAGCAGTGCTGTTTTCGGCCATTTTTTCTACGTTGGTGCGAAGCTCTTCGTTGATCAACGGTGAGGCCGAAGAAATTTGCACTGTCAAAACGTCTCGATAAAGCGAAAGCAGGTCTACGAGAATTCGATCGAGGCCATCTCGCACACTTCGAGTCGCTCGACGCTTTTGACCCTCTTCAAGGTTCTTCAGCTCAGACCTGAGGTTCGGCGGAATGTTATCTCCAGGCGCAAGACCCAGGGTTCGAAGCAAAGCATCTTTTTCATCCTGGTCGCGCTCGGCAGTTAGCGCATCGGCATCTTTCTTAGCGATGTCGAGCCAGCGCTCGGCGGTTTGCACTGCAGAGGTAACACCCACGATGTTTGCCGCCGCCAGCAAAGTTTCGCGTCTGCGACTGCGCGCGTCGTTGCTGGTTGCTAGGCGCCTAGCCATTCCAATGTGACTCTGCGATTCTGCAGCCACCTGAAGTGCAAGCTTTTTATGAATGCCATCGCGCTCAACTAAGAGCCGGGCAACCTCTTCGACTGCAGGCACTTTCAGCCCGATGCGGCGCACACGAGAACGGATTGTCTGCAGCATGTCAGCCTCAGACGGGGCGCACAGCAGCCAAATGGTTCCTGCCGGCGGCTCTTCGAGGGCCTTTAGCAAGACATTTGATGATCTCTCTTGCATGCGGTCGGCATCTTCGATGATCATGATGCGATACCTGCCCATCGAGCTTCCGAGCTGCGAGTTGGCAACCATTTCGCGAACCTCGTCGATCGGAATAGAAACGCGCTCGGTAGACAGGACCGAAATGTCTGGGTGGGTGCCGGCCGCTGCCAAAACACAACTTCGGCATTCACCGCAACCACCTTGAGGGCAAAGCAATGCCGTTGCAAAGGCGTGAGCCAGGTTTGACCGCCCAGAACCGGGAGGGCCTGTGACGAGCCAGGCGTGGTGAACCCCAGATTCACGGTGCTCAACCGCCATGGCCAGTTGCGCAACAGCCTCGGGCTGACCAAGTTGGTCGGCCCAAACTGGTGAATTGGCTACGCTCAACGACTCGCCAAAACCTGATCAATGCGCGCTCGAATTTGCGCGTGCATCTGATCAACCGTTTGCGAAGCATCAACGATTAGCCAACGCTGAGGTTCGGCCTTCGCCATTGCTAGGTAGGCCTGGCGCACGGCTTCAAAGAATTCAACTTTTTCGCGCTCGAGTCGGTCGGGCTCCTCGCCGGTCTTTGACCTTCTTGCCATGGCAGCGCTCGCATCCAAATCAAGCAGAATGGTCAAATCTGGCAGCAAGTTTTCAACGGCGAACATTGAGATTGAGCGCACGTCGTCGGCGTTGAGGTCTCGGCCAACACCCTGATAAGCAACCGAAGAATCTAGATAGCGATCGGTGATTACTGCCTCGCCGCGCTTTAGGGCTGGGCGCACTTTTGTTGCCACATGGTGAGCTCGATCCGCCGCATAGAGCAAAGCTTCGCTTCTAGGTGCGACATCCCCTTTGCGATGAAGCAGCAAGTGCCTAATTTCTTGCCCAAGTTCGGTGCCACCGGGCTCAAGCGTGCGAACAACCGTTTTACCCAAACTCCGAAGGTAGCTTTCAAGCAGGTCAGACTGAGTGGATTTTCCTACTCCGTCTATTCCCTCTAGCGAAATGAACAATCCGCCGCTCATTACTTGGCCTTTCGGGTTGCCCCACGCTTCACAACGCGAGTTGTGGTCGGCTTCTTTGCAGGCTTGCCTGCCTTAGCCGGCGCTTGACCAGGCTCTAGGCCCAACTTCTCACGTCGAATTGCCAACAGCTCAAATGCCTGGTCTGGTGACATTTCCTCTAGGTTCTCATCTTTTGGAACGGTCGCGTTCACCGCACCATCGGTCACATACAAACCGAATTGACCGGTCTTTGCGAACACCGGCAAACCAGACGCCGGGTCTTCGCCGAACTCTTTCAACGGAGTTGCGGCAGTGCGGCGACCGCCGTATTTTGGCTGCGCGAAAATCTCAAGTGCGCCGGCCAGATCAAGGCTGAACAACTGGTCTTCGCTGGTTAGCGAACGCGAGTCTTTGCCCTTCGAGAGGTATGGGCCGAACTTGCCGTTTTGAGCGGTGATGTCGGTTCCAGATTCGGGGTCTACGCCAACAACGCGCGGCAACGAAAGCAACATCACCGCGTCCTCGAGAGTCAAAGACTCGGGGCTCATCGTCTTGAAGAGCGAAGCCGTGCGAGGCTTCGCCGCTTTCGGGTCATCCAAAACCACGTATGGGCCGTAGCGTCCATCTTTGAAAAGAATGTCGAGCCCGGTTGCCGGGTCTTGACCCATGATGCGGTCGGTGATAATCGGCGCATCGATCAACTGTTGTGCCTTTTCGACGGTTAGCTCGTCAGGAGCCAGGCCCTCGGGAATGTTGACAATGCGACGGCCGTTTTCGTCGGCCCCCTCAGAACCTGGCTCGACCATGATTTCAATGTAAGGTCCATATTTGCCGGTTCGAAGGGTGATGTCTTGGCTCAACGCAATCGAGTTGATGGCACGTGGGTCGCTGTCGCCAAGGTTCTCGACTGTGTTGCGAAGACCCTCGGTTTTCTCATTGCCAAAGTAGAAACCTTGAAGCCACTTGCTTCTGTCTAGTTGACCGTCGGCAATCTGGTCGAGGTCTTCCTCCATTTGAGCGGTGAACGCATAGTCGATGAGCTTGCCAAAGTTTTCTTCAAGAAAGCGGGTGACAGTAAAAGCAATCCACTCTGGCACTAGCGCCTGACCACGCTTCGAAACGTAACCCTTGTTGACGATGGTCGACAAAATTGCCGCGTATGTTGACGGGCGGCCGATGCCATCTTCTTCGAGCGCCTTAACCAACGACGCCTCGGTGTAGCGAGGCGGCGGCGAGGTTTGGTGGTCTTTGGCCACAACCTCAAGAGCCTTTAGCGCCTGACCAATTGTCAGATTTGGCAACTTCGACTCGCGCTCTTCTTGTTCGTCGTCACGCGATTCGTCATGGCTCTCTTCGTAAGCGGCCATGAAGCCACGGAAGGTAACCACGGTTCCAGAAGCAGTGAACTCAGCAACACCGCCGCCAGCGATCGGGCTGACCGAAATCTTCGCAGTGGTAGTCGAAACCTTGGCGTCTTCCATTTGTGAGGCAACGGTTCGCTTCCAGATCAGGTCGTACAGATCCAGCGCTCGGCCACTCAAAACGCTCGCGAGCTCTGAAGGCTTCTTGAAGTTCTCTCCGGCTGGGCGAATTGCCTCGTGAGCCTCTTGGGCGTTCTTGTTTTTACCTTGATAAACGCGGGGCTTGTCAGGCACAAAGTTGTCGCCGAACATTTGCTTGGCTTGTGAGCGAGCCGCGTTGATTGCCTGAACGGAGAGGGTCGGCGAGTCTGTTCTCATGTAGGTAATGTGACCGTCTTGGTAAAGCGACTGTGCGGTATCCATGGTTTGCTTGGCAGACATGCGCAGCTTGCGGGATGCCTCTTGCTGAAGAGTCGAAGTTGTAAAAGGTGCTGCCGGGCGTCTGGTGCTTGGCTTTGCCTCAACCGAGGTGACTGAAATCTTTGCCCCCGAATCGCGCACTGCTTCGGCGAGCGCCTCAGCTGCTTGCCCATCGAGAAGCAAAACATCGGCCGTAAGTTTTCCGTTGTCGTCGAAGCTCTGGCCAGTAGCAATGCGCTTGCCGTTAACGCTCTGAAGTTTGGCTACAAACTGAGGTTCGCCTGCGGTTTGAGGGTCGAAGGTGACTTCGACGTCGTTATAGCTTGCCGACACGAACGCCATGCGCTCGCGCTCGCGCTCGACGACCAAACGCATCGCCGGAGATTGAACACGACCCGCGCTTAGACCACGGTTGATCTTGCG
>JBEGKM010000113.1:0-4053 GCA_041184065.1 Actinomycetota bacterium | reverse complement strand
TAATTTGGGCATGGTCAAAGTGTATTAGCGCGTGGGTCTTAAATGAAAAAACCCCACATGTCGTGAGAACCTGTGGGGTTTTAGTGCGCTTGGAGGGACTCGAACCCCCAACCTTCTGATCCGTAGTCAGATGCTCTATCCATTGAGCTACAAACGCCTAAGTGGGAATCAAACAAGAGCAGAGCTCTTGGTTTGGATTTCCACAAGGCGTTTGCTGAAATTCGCAGAATTTCAGACAATCGCGAGGTGGAACACCCACGGAATTGCATTTTGGTTGGTACTTCTTGGTGCTTATTTCTAAGCAACCTTGACAGTTTACTTGGTCGAACCCGACCTTGTAAACCCCAGGAGCTGTTACCCCTGGAAGATTGTTCGTGGCGGAGTCGAGAGGATTTGAACCTCCGAGGGGCTTTAAGACCCCTACCTCATTAGCAGTGAGGCGCACTCGACCGGGCTATGCGACGACTCCACGAACTTGTTTAGTTTAGTCGAAACCCCCGACCTAAGTAAATCGGGCGTTTCGCCGAAGCAGATGGTTCGGGCTTTAGGCCTGCAACCACGCGGTTGCGTTTGCCGGTAGTTTGCCATCAACCAGGCTGGCCGTGGTCAAAAGCAACTGGCCCTTTGGCAACTTGATTGGCTTGGTGCCAAAGTTGGTCACACAGGTCCAGCCGTTTGGTCGCACAAAGTGAACCACGTTCTTGTTGAACAAGTGATTTACCCACTTGAGATTCTCGGCGGTCACAAGCCCCTTGCGAAGCTTTAGTGCCTTGCGATAAAGCTCAAGGGTCGACCCCTCAACGCCAGACTGCTTCTCAACGTTCACATCTTTGAACCACTCGGGCTGCGGCAAGTGCGCGCCGCCAGGGCCAAAACCAAACGATGAACCAGATGAAGTCCAAGGCATTGGCACGCGGCAACCGTCGCGGCTGATCGAGCCCTCGGCTCTGAACCACTGAGGGTCTTGCATTTGGTCTGAAGGAATGTTCAAAGGCTCGTGCAAGCCAAGCTCTTCACCCTGATATAGGTAAGTCGAGCCAGGCAGGGCCAAAACCAGCATGGTGGCGGCACGAGCACGCGCAAGACCTAGGTCAAAGTTGATCTTTGATTCGCGGTCAGCTGAGCGGAACCACTTTGGAAGGTTCTTGTTGATATCTTCTGACAAACCAAAACGGGTGGCGTGACGAATAACATCGTGGTTCGAGAACACCCAGGTGGTTGATGATCCCGACTCGTCGGCTGCCTTCAGCTGATAGTCGATGGTGTCGTGAAAACGCTTTGCGCTCCAAGGTGTGCCAAGCAGGTCAAACGCGAACGACTGGCCAAGGCCCTCGGTTGAGGCATAGCGGGCGCGACGGTTTGGGTGCACCCAAGCCTCGGCAACGGCTACGCGCGGTGGGTCATATTCGTTGTAGACCTTGCGCCATGAGGCATAAATGTCGTGAACGGCATCGCGGTCGAACAGGTCATCGGTGCCGTCGTCTTTCATAACCGAAACGTCGTATGACTGACGCTCTGGCAAGTGACCGTTGGCTAGGTCTTTGACTAGCGCGTGGGCAACATCGATGCGGAAACCGTCGACCCCGCGGTCTGACCAAAAGCGCGCGGTCTTGATAAAGTCATCGCGAACCTCTTGGTTGTCCCAGTTGAAATCTGGCTGCTCGCTGGCAAAAAGGTGCATGTACCACTGGCCCGGGGTGCCATCTGGCTCGGTGATTCTGGTCCAGGCGGTTGGGCCAAAGTGGCTAACCAACTCTGATGGGCGAATCTCGCCGTGCTCGCCCTTGCCGTCTCTAAAAATGTAGCGGTCGCGCTCTGGCGAACCAGGTGCCGCCTTCAACGCTGCCTGAAACCATTCGTGCTGGTCGCTCGAGTGATTTGGCACCACGTCAACAAATACACGGATGCCCGCGGCGTGCAAAGTTTCGAGCATCTCGTCGAACTCAGCCAGGGTGCCGATGCGAGGGTCAATGTTGCGATAGTCGGCTACGTCGTAGCCACCGTCGGCAAGCTCTGATGGATAGAACGGGCTCATCCACACGGCGTCAACGCCAAGCTCTTTTAGGTAAGGCACACGCGAGGTGATGCCCTTTAGGTCGCCGATGCCATCGCCGTTGTTGTCGGCATAGCTGCGCGGGTAGATCTGGTAGACGACGGCTTGACGCCACCAGTCTTTGGGGCCACGAAGAAAAGTGTGTTCTGCCATTTTGGTTCCTTTAACTTGAGCAGGTGGTGGTGGCCGCGTTGGTGCCGCGGAATGAATCGTCGAGGGTTGACGGGCTTGGGCTTGGGCTGGCACCGGCCGAGCTGGTTGCACTCGGGCTTGGGCTTGGGGTGGTGCCGTCTTTAATGACCGAACCGCTGCCGGTGTTTGCTGCGCTAATCAAAATAGGTTCGTCATTCTGCAATTTTTCAAACAGGATGTTTGCCTTCTCATAAACAGGCATAACGCGGCCAGAGTAAGGAGCCGGAAGACCGCCACGGCTCGGCACCTGCAGGAAGGTCATCTTGTCGAGATCGACGGTGCGAAGCGCAGAGGCAATCGACACCATGGTGTTGATGTCGGTGAGGCTTTCGCTGAGCTTCATGTTGCGGGCAGCTGCGTTGGCAAGCGAATAGAGAGTGATTGGGTTCGAGAGAACACCCTGACTCTTTACCTTGCGAACCAGTGAGGTCAAGAAGGTTTGCTGGTTGCTGATGCGGCTAAGGTCTGAGCCGTCGCCAACACCGTGGCGGGTTCGCAAGAACTGCAGAGCAGGCTTGCCCTTGAGGTCATACTCGCCAGGCTTTAGGTAGGTCTGGGTGTATTTGTCGTTGATCTCTTCGGCAACACATACGTGAACACCACCGATTGCGTTCGACATTTCAATAACGCCCTTGAAGTCGATCATGGCTAGGTAAGGAATGGTGAGACCGGTGAGTTTTTCGACAGTGAGCAACGTGCAGCCTGGGCCACCGTTGGCTATTGTCGCGTTGATTTGACCAAGGCTCTGCGGCAAGTAACCGGGGCCACCCGAGGTGCTTGGGCAAGCTGGCCACTCGACCATTAGGTCGCGAGGAAAACTTAGTGCGACGGCATTTTTGCGGTCGGCCGACACGTGCAAAAGAATGATCACGTCGGCCAGCACCGAGGTGTCGTTGCCATAGCCGCCACCTTGGCCGGCGCGGGTGTCGCTGCCAACCAAAAGCATGTTGATTGGGCCCTTTAAATCGGCCTTGTGGTCGCCGGCAAGCACAATGCCGTTTGCCTGCACGGTGTTGCTGAGCTCAAGAACCGAGATGCCCGCAATGGCAATAACCGCACCCATAACCAGGCCAATACCTTTGAATGCCAGACCCCAAAACGCAGAGGCCTTGGTTTGCACGGCAATGCGACCGTGGCGCGCAAAGGCGGTCGGCTTTTTAGGAGCTGCGGGCTTTTTCATGAACGTCCAGTTTAAGTCAGCGGGGCGGTGAGCAACAGGTCTCACAGAGTTTTGCCAGCGACGTTGCTGGCTAAAAGAAAACCCCAACAGTGAATGTTGGGGTTTTCATGGAGGAAGCGGTGGGATTTGAACCCACGGTAGCTATTAACTACGACAGTTTTCAAGACTGTTCCGTTCGGCCGCTCCGGCACGCTTCCGTAAGGACAACTTTATCCTAAAAACTAGGTGTTGTCGATCGGGCAATTTTGCGGTCTTGAGCGCCTAGTCTTGGCGACTGAACAAAATGCCTTCGAAGCCAGCCAGCACGCGCGCAACGCCATCGTCGTCGACAGCAGCGGTTACCGCGGTTGCCGCAGCCTTCACTTCGTCGGGGGCTTGACCCATCGCAAAAGCCAGGCCACCGCCGGCGCGAGCCCACTCGAACATTTGAATGTCGTTGCGGCCATCGCCAATTGAAATCACCTGGTGCGGTGCAATGCCTAGTTCGGCACGCTGCTTTTCGAGAGCCGAGGCCTTGCTAACGCCCTGGGGTGAAATGTCGAGCCAAGCGGTGTAGCCAATGGCATAAGAAACCGAGTGCAGACCGACCTTAGAAATAAGACCCAAAAACTCTTCAACATCGTGCTCG
>JBEGKM010000112.1:0-4124 GCA_041184065.1 Actinomycetota bacterium | reverse complement strand
AGCGCGGTCGCGGTCTTTAGGTCGCCGGTCGGAGCCGAGGCATACATGCGCTGGGTGTGCAGCAGGTTCCACATCGGTCGAACCAATATGCCGGCGTCGTGGCAGGCCTGCATTAGCTCGTCGCGCTTGGCCAGCGATGGTTCTTCTAGCTGAACGGCACATAGCCAGTAGTTGGATGCGGTGCCCTCAGGCTCGAATACAAACTTCAGGCCATCGATGTCGGCGAACGCGTTGCCATAGGCCAGAGCAATTTCGCGCTTCTGCTCTAGGAATCGTGGGTACTTGTCGAGCTGTGCCATGCCGAGGGCCGCGTTGAGGTTTGGCATGCGGTAGTTCCAGGCGATCTCGTCGTGTTCGAACTCCCACTTGTGTGGCAACTTGGCCACGGTGGTGAGGTGCTTGGCGCGACGACCGAGCTCGTCATCGTTGGTCAAGATGACACCGCCACCGCCGGTGGTGACGATCTTGTTGCCGTTGAACGAAATCATTGAGGTTAAACCGAAGGTTCCGGTGTGCTGAAGCTCACCGGCAGAGTTGGTCACGAATGAACCGAGTGATTCGGCGGCATCCTCGACCACCGGCACGCCATACTCGGCGGCGATGGCACAGATCTCATCGATCTTCACCGGGTGACCGAGTGTGTGCATCGGCGAGATGGCGGCGATGCGACGACCGGTTTCAGGGTTGATCAGCACGCCGTTTTCACGGGTGCAAGCCTCTAAGGCGGCGCGAAGCGCATCCGGGCTCATGCCCATGGTGCCCAGCTCTGAGTCGATGAAGTGTGGCACCGCACCGGCGTGCGAAACGGCGTTGGCGGTAGCGATGAATGACAGGGTCGGCACGATAACTTCGTCGCCATACTCAACGCCAGCCAAGAAAAGGGCCACGTGCAAACCGACGGTTCCGTTTGAAACCGCGATGGCGTGCTTGGCGCCGGTGATGTCTTGGATGCGCTGTTCGAGCTGCGGAATGAACGCACCTACCGAAGAAACGAAGGTCGAGTCGAGGCACTCGAGAAGGTACTTCTTCTCGAGCTCATCGATCTCAGGCTCGTGCAGGTTGACCGGGCGAGGCTCGTTGCCGAGCGGGCTCTGTGAAACCACCGAACGGATGCGTTCGACTAGTTCGTTCTTCAAATCTGCCACTTGCGTTTCTCCCTATCCGGCGAGCGCGAGCGCTAGACGGTGTATTCGGTTGGGCGGTACTTAGCTAGGTTTACCGGGTTGGTGAACCACTCTACGGTCTTTTCTAGACCGACGCGGAAACCATCCAGACCCTTGATTTCAGGCTCCCACTGCAAGACCGACTTGGCCTTGGTGTTGTCGCTGAATAGGCGCTCTACCTCTGAGTTTGCAGGGCGAATGCGGTTTGGGTCTTCGGTGGCAACTGCGCCGGCGCCCATGATGTCGTTGATGATGTTGAAGGTCTCGCCAATCGAAACCTCGAAGCCAACACCGAGGTTGGTTACCTCGCCGAAACCGGTGGTTGCGTGCAGAGCCTTCTCGAAGCCCTTCGCGGTGTCGGTTACGTAGGTGAAGTCACGGGTTGGAGTCAAGGCACCAAGGTTGATGGTCTTCATGCCCGCAGCCAGCTGAGAAATGATGGTCGGGATGACCGCGCGAGCCGACTGGCGTGGTCCATAGGTGTTGAACGGGCGGATGGTGATGGTTGGCAGTTCGAACGAGGTGTAGAACGACTTGACCATCATGTCGGCACCGATCTTGGTTGCCGAGTAAGGGCTCTGGCCCTGAAGGACGTGACCCTCATCCATCGGCACATACTGAGCGGTGCCGTAGACCTCAGAGGTTGAGGTGTGGATGAAGCGAGAAACGCCGGCGTCGCGCGCGGCGTTTAGAAGGTTCAGGGTTCCCTGGATGTTGGTCTGAACATACATGTCAGGAGCAACGTATGAGAACGGAATCGCGATCAACGCGGCTAGGTGCAAGATGGCATCCTGGCCCTTGACCAGCTGGGCCATGTGATATGGGTCACGGATGTCACCCATCACAATCTCCATCTGCGACTTAACCGCAGGGTCGATGGTGTCTAGCCAGCCGTGTGAGCCGATTGAGTTGTAAATGCACAGTGCTTTGACCTGGTGGCCGGCGCGAACCAGCTCTTCTGCCAGGTGTGAACCGATAAAACCATCTGCGCCAGTAAGAAAGACCTTCATAGGGGTCAAGTTTATCGTCTTAGGGCGGTTTAAGGGGTTTAAATCAAGCCCTCGGCTAGCTCTAGAACGGCAACTGCATCTGCCATAGACGCCGATTTGAAGCCCGAGGTGTCGCCGCCGGTAGCCAGGGTCATTAGTTCGCGCATTTGCCCAATGAATCCTGGCTTGAAATCGAGGTCTTCGCGCGCGATTTCGAACGTGCCCGCCGCTTTAGCAACATAGTGGCGAAGCGGAATTGCTTCGGTTGGCTCAATCACTTTGACACCGTCGAATTCGTTATAGAACTCGATTGGGCGAAGAGCAGCCGATCGGCCGTTGGTGTGAATGTCGACGAAGTAGTTGGATGGCGAGCCAAAGGTGACGATAGCCGTACCCGAGTGGTTGCCGGCTGATAGAACCGCGGCACGAGAGAAGATGCCCGTTGCGCCTTCGGCATCGACGGCGTCTAGCTTCGCAACCGAACCAAGGGTTAGGTCACCAAATAGGTAGCGCAGCAGATCGAGCACGTGCACGGTGTTTGAAAGCAGAATCTCGCGCTTCTTAGCGCTGGCCATGCCGGTTGTCCATGACGCCTCTGGAATCGAAGCGGTGAAGGTGGCCATGCCGGCGGCATCAACCATCTGCTTAGCGGCAGCGGTGGATGAATAGTGTCGACGGTTATAGCCAACCAAAATCTTGCCTGCGTTGGCGTGGGCTGCTAGAGCCTTTAGCTCTGAAGAGGCGTAAGCCCCCGGCTTCTCGCTCAAAATCGGAAGACCGGTTTCGAGAGCTGCGGCCAAAATCGCCGGGGTTGCAGCGGTTTCAGGGCCAATCAGCAACGCGTCAACATCTCCGGCTAACACGGCCTGCCAATCAGCACCGGCAACCGCGCCATAACGCTCTGCGAGAGCAGCGGTCTTTTCAGAACCGGGGCGAGAACCAATGATGGCGATTTCAAAACCAATGGCCTTGGCAGCATCCAGGTGAAATGGGATGATGCTGCCAGAGCCAATTACGCCGAGTTTCAAACTCAAGAAATGCTCCAGTGCTTGTTGATGTCTACCTTGGTTTCGTCGACCGGCAGACTCAGGCGCTGGCCCAGTTCAGAAGCGTGCAAGGCAGCCAATAGGTCTTCGGCGGTGCGTGAGCCCTCGGTTGTGCCCGATTCGGCGAGCACCGAGTCATAAAGCGCGGTCATTCCGGTGCGACCATCCTGTGTCAACCAGAGATTACCTCTGAAAACTTCGTTCTGCGCATAACCGGTGCGGGTCACAGCCGGGTACTGCTCGATTTCGGCCGGGTTGCGAAGTCGTAGGGCAAAGTCGCCGTTCGGCATCATTTCGCCCTCGGCATCGCGCCAGTAGAAGCGCACGTTTTCGGTTACGGCCGACTGGTTCAAGAAAACACAGTTGAAGCGTTTGCCGCCGGCATAGTTGTAGTTCACCGAACCCTCATAGAACGCCAGTGATTCGTGGCGCGGGTTGATGTGCTGGTTGGCCAAATCGGCGGTCACCGAAGTCGGCAGAGTGCCGAACAAAACGGTGGCTAGGTCTAAATAGTGAATGCCGTTGGTGGCAATGCATCGCGCACCGCCGGTAACGGTTACGCCCTGCAGTTCGCCCAGGTTGTGCTTCGCTGCAACATCCAGGATGCCCTGCGGCAGCCCCGAATAGCGTCGGGTCAGGTTGATCCAGAGCTTGCCGCCGGCACGCTCTACCTCAGTCAAAATAGCTCGGGCATCGGCGATTGAGTCAGATAGCGGCTTCTCGACCACAAAGTTCTTTTGACCTACAGCCTGCAAGGCACGGATGGTCGGCACGTGATCTGGACCCCAGTTGGCGACGGTTGCCACGTGGAAAGGAACCTGCGAAAGTACCTCGTCAACCGAGCGAGCTATCTCTACGATGGCAGCGCCGACGCGTTCGGCTTCGGCCTGAGCCCAAGCTAGTGCTTCTTCAGAAATGTCGACGAC
>JBEGKM010000111.1:0-4161 GCA_041184065.1 Actinomycetota bacterium | reverse complement strand
CTCGAAATATTTTCTGCGGCTTCAAGTGCAGCCAGCTCCTTTTCGAGCGCCGGAATCTCGCCATACAAAAGGCGTGAAGCGCGTTCGAGGTTTGCCTCACGTTGTGCCCGTTCGGCTTCGATGCGCAGGCCATCTAGCTTGGTCTTGAGCTCACCAACCTTATTTAGTTCGGCTCGCTCTTTTGCCCAGCGATCGTTTAGCTCTTCAAGCTTTTCGGTCTTGCCGGCTAGATCTTCGCGAAGTTTTTCGAGGCGGTCTTTCGAGGCCTCGTCTTTCTCTTTCTTAAGAGCCATTTCTTCGAGCTTTAGGCGGTCAACCTGGCGACGCAATTCATCGATTTCGACCGGAGCCGAGTCAATCTCCATGCGCAAACGCGACGCCGCTTCGTCGATTAGATCAATCGCCTTGTCTGGCAGTTGTCGACCAGTGATGTAGCGATTAGAAAGTGTTGCTGCGGCAACCAAGGCGCTGTCGGCGATAGCCACCTTGTGGTGTGCTTCGTAGCGCTCTTTCAAGCCACGCAAAATTGCCACGGTGTCGACCACTGAGGGTTCGCCAACATAGACCTGCTGAAAACGTCGCTCTAGGGCAGGGTCTTTTTCAATTCGCTCGCGATACTCATCCAAGGTGGTTGCGCCAATAAGTCGAAGCTCACCGCGAGCAAGCATTGGTTTGAGCATATTGGCGGCGTCTTGGCCATCGCCAGCGCCGGCACCAACCAGGGTGTGAAGTTCGTCGATGAACGTGATCACACCACCTTCGGCGGCGTTGATTTCGGCCAGCACCGCTTTTAGGCGCTCTTCAAATTCACCGCGATATTTTGCACCGGCCACCATGGCCGCAAGGTCAAGCGAAATCAGCTGCTTGCCCTTAAGGCTCTCTGGCACGTCGCCGGCAATGATTCGCTGGGCTAGCCCCTCGACCACTGCGGTCTTGCCAACGCCCGGCTCACCTATGAGCACCGGGTTATTTTTGGTGCGGCGGCTTAGCACCTGAGAAACTCGGCGAATCTCGGCATCACGGCCGATCACCGGGTCAAGCTTGCCCGCCTTTGCCACCTCGGTTAGGTTCACACCATATTTTTCGAGGGCACTCTGCTGGTCTTGTTGCTGCATGTTTGGGTTGTTCATTTGGTTCTCCTTTCGCACAGGGTTGCTGCACTTTGCCCGAGGTCTTCGGGCCCGCGAAGTTCTACTTCGCCCGCCAAAGCACTACTTGCGTGTGCTTCGACGGTCTTTGGCCGCGAGTCAAACTCTCGACCCCTTGGTCACCGGCTGCGAACACTCGGTTGCCCGGGCGGTTCATCATCTCGTTGGCCAAGGCCTGTTCTAGATCGCGAACTCTTTGTGAGAGTTCGGTGTTCTGATTTTCAAGTTCCAAAATTCTTCGGATGCCTTCGAGGCTGACGCCCTCGGATGAGAGACGAGCAACCTCGCGAAGCTGGGCTACATTGCGCATTGTGTAGCGACGGGTTTGACCACCGGTGCGACCGGGAACGACGAGTCCGATGCGGTCATAGTCGCGCAGGGTTTGCGGGTGCATCATTGCCAGTTCGGCCGCAACCGAAATTGCAAACAGTGGAGTGTTCTCGTCGAACTGTTCCATTTGATGCCTCCTTAGAGGAGCCCGGCTCTGCTGAGTAGGTCGGCGCGTGGGTCTTCTTCGGGCAACAACCCGTCGAATTCTTCAAGCGCTTTTTTGGCCTTGTCACTAACGTGCGAAGGCACCGCAATGTCAACGGTGGCAAGCAGGTCGCCTTCTGCCTTGGCAGTGACAACACCTCGACCCTTGACTCGAAGCACACGCCCGTTAGGCGTGCCAGGGGCAACCTTTAGCTTGACCGGTTCGCCACCCAGCGTTGGCACCTGAATGGTTGCACCCAGAACTGCCTCGGCAAAGGTGACCGGCACGGTCACGCGAAGGTTGTTGCCATCACGGGTGAACACGGGGTGTGCTTTTACCGTGACGGTAATGATTAGGTCGCCGGCCGGACCACCGTTTGGTGAAGGCTGGCCTTTGCCCGCAATCTTGATCTTTTGGCCGTCTTGAACGCCCGCAGGAATTTTGATTGTGGTTGGTTCACCGCTCGAGCGAAGGTTTAGCTTGATGCTGGTGCCCTTCACGCCATCGATGAAATCTAGGGTTTGCGTAGTGGTTAAATCGGCACCGCGCTGCGGGCCGCGAGGACCACCAAAACCAGCGCCGCCGCCGAACAGGTTCGAGAAAACATCTTCGAAGCCACCGCCGCCAAAGTTTGCGCCGCCTGGAAAACCGCCCGGAAAACCGCCGCCAGCGCCGCCGGTAAAGCGAGCCCCGCTGCCCATGGCTCGCATCTGGTCATACTCGGCGCGCTGATCTTTGTCAGACAGCACCGAGTATGCCTCAGATATTTCTTTGAACCTTGCCTCGGCCCCTGCATCACCCGGGTTTGTGTCTGGGTGAAACTGGCGCGAGAGCTTGCGGTAGACCTTCTTTAGCTCGGCCTCAGACACGTCTTTAGATACGCCAAGGACTTTATAAAAGTCTTTGTCGAACCAATCTTGACTTGCCATGTTTAGAAACCTCTTTGCTTAGAAATGCTTATTCGGCTGGGATGAAAACCGCGACCATTGCTGGTCGAAGTAGTCGGTCACCAAGAAGGTAACCCGGCTCAACGACATCTGCGATCACGTTTTCGGTGACCTCAGGGTTTGGGGTTTGAACCAAGGCGTTGTGCTGCTCTGGGTCGAACTTATCGCCCTTTGCACCAAACTGCTTGAGACCAAACTTGTCGCCAGCATTGCGAATCTTTGAAACCACCGCTGCGAAGGGCGAGCCTTCTAGGTCGCCATGGTTCTCGGCGCGAGTCAGGTCGTCGAGTGCCGGCAACAGCGCGCGAAGAACTTCGGCAATTGCCGCATTGCGCGCAACATCGCGGTCGCGTTCAACGCGAGCCTTGTAGTTCACGAACTCTGCCTGCAATCGCTGAAGGTCGGCGAGAAGCTCGGCCTCTTTCGACTGCGGACCAAGGTCGTCGACTAGGTCGGCTAGCGCCTGGTCAATCGGGTCGGTGATGTCTGCAGAAGATTCGCCCGCAGGCGAGTCAGATGAAGAACGTTGCTCCTGTTCTGAATCTGATTCGCCGACGAGGTGAGAATCTTCTGGAGAGAGGCGAGAATCGTCTGGAGAAAGGTTCTCCGACATTAGGCGTCCTTCTTGTCTGACTCTTCTTCGTCAACAACTTCAGCGTCAACGACATCTTCGCCCGAGGCCTCTTCGGCAGCGGCTTCGCCCTCAGCAGGCTGGGCTGCATAGATTGCCTCGCCTAGCTTTTGCTGTGATTCGTTTAGCTTGTCGAGTGCGGTCTTCACGGCTTCGATGTCTTCTCCGGCGAGCGCGGTCTTTAGAGCATCAACGTCGGCCTGAACCGCAGTCTTTACATCCTCAGGTAGCTTTTCGTCGTTCTCCTTGATCAGCTTTTCGATCTGGTAGACAAGGCCTTCAGCCGCATTGCGGGTGTCGGCTTCTTCGCGACGCTTCTTGTCTTCGGCTGCGTGCTCTTCGCCTTCGCGAACCATGCGCTCGATGTCTTCTTTCGAAAGTGAAGAACCGCCGGTGATGGTGACCGAAGCCTCTTTGCCGGTGCCCTTGTCTTTTGCAGACACGTGCACAATGCCGTTGGCATCGATGTCGAAGGTGACCTCGATCTGTGGCACACCGCGTGGTGCAGGTGCGATGCCCGATAGGTCAAAGTTGCCGAGCGACTTGTTGTCGCGAACAAACTCACGCTCACCCTGATAAACCTGGATGCTCACCGATGGCTGGTTGTCGTCAGCGGTGGTGAAGGTTTCTGAACGCTTGGTTGGAATAGCGGTGTTGCGCTCGATCAACTTGGTCATGATGCCACCCTTGGTTTCGATACCAAGTGATAGCGGAGTGACGTCGATGAGTAGAACGTCTTTGCGCTCACCCTTTAGAACACCGGCCTGTAGCGATGCACCAACGGCGACAACCTCGTCAGGGTTTACACCCTTGTTTGGCTCGCGACCGCCGGTCAAGCTCTTGACCAGTTCGCTTACTGCAGGCATACGGGTTGAACCACCAACAAGCACTACGTGTGCAATGTCGGCAACCTTCACGCCAGCCTCGGCGATTACATCGTTGAAAGGCTTCTTGGTGCGA
>JBEGKM010000110.1:0-4200 GCA_041184065.1 Actinomycetota bacterium | reverse complement strand
AACCGCAGGCAAGGTCGACTCGGAGTAACTATGCGTATCGACGCAATCACGATTTTTCCTGATTACTTCAACGCTCTTGATATTTCACTTTTGGGCAAGGCTCGCGAAAAAGAGATTCTCGATATGCGGGTGCATGACCTGCGCAAATACACCTTTGATAAGCACAAGACTGTCGACGATAGCCCTTACGGCGGCGGCGCCGGCATGTTGATGAAGCCAGAGCCCTGGGGTTTGGCATTCGACGAGATTCTTCCCACAGATGGCGACTGCACGGTCATCTTTACTTCTCCGGCCGGCGAGCAGTTCAAGCAGGCAACTGCATACGAGTTGGCAAACGAAAAGCAGATCGTTTTTGCCTGCGGTCGCTATGAGGGCATCGATCAGCGAGTTGTCGACTACGCCTCGACCAAGGCCAAGGTGCGCATGATCAGCCTGGGTGACTACGTTTTGAACGGCGGCGAGGTCGCAGCGATTGCCATGATCGAGGCCATCGCAAGGCTAATCCCGGGTGTAATTGGCAATGCCGAAAGCTTGGTTGAAGAGTCACATTCTGACGGACTGCTCGAATACCCGAGCTACACCAAGCCATCAAGCTGGCGCGGCCTCGATGTGCCCGAAGTTCTGCTTAGTGGCAACCATGCGCTAATAGCCCAGTGGCGCAAAGATCAACAAATCGAACGAACCAAAAGAGTTCGCCCAGATTTGCTGCCCGAATAGCTCGTTGCCAGCCTGGCTTTTTGCGACTAAACTAATCAGGTTGTTAGCCTTCAAGTGCTCTGCCGCAGGGGAGTCAGGCTTGTAAGCAACAAATCGAAAAATAACTTACCCGTTGTTGACCTGCGCGCAGTAACAGAAGGCGATCAAAATGCACATTCTCGATTCAGTAGATGCAAAGTCACTACGTTCAGACATTCCAGAGTTCCGCGTTGGTGACACCGTGAACGTTCACGTAAACATCATCGAAGGTAACCGCAGCCGTGTTCAGGTTTTCAAGGGCATCGTTATTCGTCGTTCAGGCGAGTCAGTTCGCGAGACTTTCACCGTTCGTAAGGTTTCATTCCAGGTCGGCGTAGAGCGTACCTTCCCGGTTCACTCACCAGTACTTGAGAAGATCGAAGTTGTAACCCGCGGTGCAGTTCGCCGTGCGAAGCTTTACTTCCTCCGCGACCTACGCGGCAAGAAGGCAAAGATCGCTGAAAAGCGCGACAACCACTAAATCTTCCTTACGCTTAAAGCATGAAGAACTTCGGGCAACTTATTAGCCCGCTAAGAAAAGCACCACGCGATCCAGCTGATAACAGCAAATGGGGCAGATTTCGTAGGAACATCTTTGTTTCCTTCGTTATTGACCTAGTTGTCATAGTTGGAACCGCGTTGGTGCTTTCTTTGTTAATCAAGTCATTCTTGGTTCGATCGTTCTTTGTGCCATCGGGCTCAATGCTCGAAACATTGCAAATCGATGACCGCATCATCGTCAACGAATTGGTGCCAGACCTGATTGCAGTCGAGCGCGGCGACGTAGTCGTTTTCAAAGATCCGGGCGGCTGGCTTGGGCCAGTTTCAACCCCTTCTGATAACCCAGTTGTTATCGTCAGCGATTGGTTCCTGTCGGCTTTCGGCATCACCGCTCCCGACAGTTCGCAGCACCTGGTTAAGCGCGTGATAGGCGTTGGCGGCGACCACATCGTCTGTTGCGATGCCGACGGCAAGCTCACCATCAACGGCAAGGCAATTACAGAGCCCTATCTACCCAAAGGTGTCAAGCCTTCAACCATCAACTTTGATGTTGTTGTACCCAAAGGTTCAATTTGGGTAATGGGCGACAACCGCGATAACAGTGCAGACTCACGTTTTCACCTCGATCTGCCGAGCAAGGGCTTTGTCTCTAAAGAGTTCATTGTTGGTCGCGCGTTCCTAATCACCTGGCCGTTCAGTCACTTCGGTTGGCTCGACAACCATCCAAATGTCTTCGCAGACGTTCCCAACCCTTAGTCTCGAGCGCGAGCTATACGCCGCCGGTTCACGGTTTGTGATTGGCGTAGATGAGGTGGGTCGAGGCGCAATCGCTGGGCCAGTAGCAGTCGGCGTTGCCCTCGTTGATTTTCAATCTCCCAAGGTTTTAGAGCCCTGGCCGGCTAAACTTCGAGACTCCAAACTGCTCAGCGAAAAAGCTCGAAACGAAATAGTCTCGCCGGTGGCCCAGTGGGTTTCAGGGTCTGCCACTGGCATGGCAAGTGCCATCGAAATTGACTCAAAGGGCATCGTTTTTGCTTTGGCTCTGGCTGCTTCAAGGGCCTTGGATGAGTTGCTCAGCGATCCGTTTCTGCGCGCTGCAATCGCTGCAGACGGAGCCACCATCATTCTCGATGGGTCGCACAATTGGTTGGGAGCAAAGGCTTCTGGCATCCCGGTTATTGTGCGCACGAAGGCTGACCGTGATTGTGTTTCGGTGGCTGCAGCATCGGTTATTTCTAAGGTCGAGCGCGATAATCTGATGATTGAACTCGAGGGTGAGTTGCCTGGCTATGGCTTGGCTGCCCACAAGGGTTATGCGGCTGCTAGTCACATGCAGGCGGTTCGTGACCTTGGCCCGAGCGTTCAACACCGTCACACCTGGCTGGGCAAGATTCTTGGCGATGGTCGGCTGTCTGGCCTGACCGAATAGACTTATTCCAATGGACGAAAACGAAATCGAAGACTACGACCGCGAAGCGGAGCTTGCTCTTTATCGCGAGTACCGCGATGTTGTCGCGACCTTCAGATACGTGATTGAGACCGAGCGTCGTTTTTATTTGGCCAATGAGGTCAACCTGGTTCGTGTCGACACGGCGAGTGATTTCTATTTCGAATTGAATATGGTCGACGTGTGGGTTTGGGACATCTACCGCACGGATCGTTTCGTCAAAAACGTTCGAGTTTTGACCTTCAAAGACGTGAACGTTGAAGAGTTGACCGGCAAGGCCTTCAACCTTCCTAAAGAGCTCGCTGTCGGCGAATAGCGCGCCAAGTAGCTCAATAGGCGATTAGTTTGCACAGCTGCTCAATATTGCAGTTATCCACATTTTTGGCCTTCTCGCTCACGTTCAGGGACCTTTGAACGCATCTTTGATGCATGACACAAAAGCAAGATCTCGGAGCGCTGGGTGAGAAGGCGGCGGCCGAGTATTTAGAGTCGCTCGGCTACAAAATTCTGATAAAAAACTGGCGTTGCCGCTTTGGCGAGGTCGATATTGTGGCCACCGAAGGCGACCAAACTGTCTTCGTCGAGGTTAAGACGAGGTCCGGCTCGGGATTCGGGCATCCATTTGAAGCCATCACTGCCGCAAAAGTGCGGTCAATGCGCAAAACAGCTAACGCATATTGCTTTTCCCATAGAGTCGGCCCTTCGATTCGGCTAGACGCCATTGCCGTCTATCTACGCGCTGGCCAAATCTCGGTCGAGCACCTCAAGCAGGTGTTTCGTTGATTGTCGCCAAGAGCTATGGCATCAGTTTGCTCGGTCTGGCTGGCACACCAATTGAGATCGAAGCCGAGATATCGAGTAATCTGCCCAATTTTGTGCTCGTGGGTCTGCCTGACGCGTCTTTGACCGAGGCAAAAGATCGAGTCAGGTCGGCTATCAATAACTCTGGATTCACTTTGCCTGGGCGACGCATCACGGTGAATCTCTCGCCTGCATCGGTTCCCAAACACGGCTCAGGATTCGATTTGGCTATTGCTGTCGCTGTTTTGACTGCAAGTGGTGATTTGAATCCAAAGAGCGTTGCCGAGGCGGTGCATTTGGGAGAACTCGGCCTGGATGGTTCGCTTCGGCCCATCGCCGGAGTCTTGCCCTCGCTGTTGGCTGCGAGAAGAGCTGGGTTTAGCCGTGCCATCGTTCCCAAGCAAAATCTAACCGAGGCGCTTCTGGTCAATGACATGCAGATCATCGGCGCCAGTAGTCTCGGTGAGGCCGCAACCCTTCATGGAGCTACAGTTTCTGTGCGCACGCCACCGCACAAAGAGTTGACCAAGGTCGAATCGGTTTCCGAGGATCCATCACAAAAACTGGATGTTAGCGATGTTATTGGTCAAGATTCGGCAATCCATGCGCTCACGGTTGCCGCAGCTGGTGGTCATCACGTGTTGATGGTGGGGCCACCAGGAGCCGGCAAAACCATGCTTGCCGAACGTCTGCCAACCCTGTTGCCAGACCTTGAC
>JBEGKM010000109.1:0-4275 GCA_041184065.1 Actinomycetota bacterium | reverse complement strand
AATGCCGGCCTCTTTTAGCTTGGCAGCGCGCTCTTCGGCAGTTAGATCAACAAGGTGAACCGGTGGCTTGCCGCGCTTGGGCTCGGCAAACATCAGCAACGGCTTGCCCGATTCGTCGAGCTTTTGCTTCCAGCCCTCAGTCTTAGGGCGCACCTGGCGCAGTTCAGACATGGGGGCTCCTTTGGTTTGCTAAACGTCAACGATATCAAAAAACCATCAATGCCAACAGGGGCGGGTTTTGCAAACGCTTGCGCAGTTGCCTTTGCCCTCATCGAAACCAAGGCTTGCATGCCGTGGCGGGTTTTTGTTTGAAGGGGAAGTGCTTAGTGCGGCCGATTGCAAAGATTTGGTATCAATTTGTGCAAGCGTTTACATTCGCGGGTAGGATTTTCGATTATGAGTGGTGCAAGCATCCTGGTTTATGCCGAACGCGTTGGCGGCAACCTAGGCGAAATCGAAAAACTTTTGGCCGGGCCGTTGGCCGACTTTAATGGCATTCACGTGCTGCCGTTTTTTCACCCATATGACGGCGACGACGCCGGTTTTGACCCAATAGACCACAAGATTGTTGACCCTCGCCTTGGCGACTGGACAGACTTTAAGCGCATCTCGCAGACCCACGAACTAACCGCCGACCTGATCGTGAACCACGCGTCTTATTTGTCACCCGAGTTTATTGACTGGCAAGAAAAGGGCGACGCCTCTGAATATGCGGGCATGTTCTTGACCTTCGACGAGGTGTTTAAGGGGCAGGCAACCGAGGCGGGCATCACCGCTTTTTATCGCCCACGCCCAGGCATGCCTTTCACCTCGTATGAGGTTGCCGGCAAGCGCCGTTTGGTTTGGACAACCTTCATGCCTTCGCAGGTTGACATCGACATTAAGCACGAAAAGGGTCAGGCATATTTGCGCTCGGTTCTTGATGCGCTCAAGTCGGGCGGCGTGAAGGTTGTGCGCCTCGATGCGGTTGGCTATGCGGTTAAGACCCCAGGCACCGACTCGTTTATGACCGCCGAAACTTTGAAGTTTGTCGAAGAAATCACCGAGCTGATTCAGTCTTATGGCATGCGCGTTCTGGTTGAGGTGCACGCGCACTACACACAGCAGCTCGAGATCGCCCCGTTGGTTGACCTGATCTATGACTTTCAGACCGCACCGCTGCTGTTGCACTCGTTCTTTACCGGCACGGTTGACCGCCTCGACAACTGGTTCAAGATTCGCCCAAACAACTGCCTAAACGTGCTCGACACCCACGACGGTTATGGCGTGATCGACGGTGGCCCTATCAACGGTCGCCCTGGTTTGATTACCCAAGATGAGATGGCCTACATCTTTAAGCGCGCCGAAGAGAACACCAACGGCCACAGCGCGATTGCCTCGGTTGTGCCTCAGTGGTTCACGCTGCCACACCAGATCAATGCGACCCTGCCAAACATTTTGGCCAACGACGTTGCCTATGTGATCAGCCGTGCAGTTCAGTTTTTCTTGCCTGGCGAACCTCAGATTTATTACGTTGGCCTATTCAATGGCATGGATGACGTTGAGCTGTTCAACCGCACCGGCCAAGGCCGCGATGTGAACCGCCACAACTACACACCGGCAGAGCTTGAAGTTGCCCTGCAGCAGCCAGTGACCCGCGCTATTTTGGGCCTTGCCCGCTTGCGCAAACTGCCAGTTTTTGAGACCGGGGCGTTTAGTTGGAACGTATTGGGCGATGACTCGATGCGTTTGCAGTGGACCGGCGCAGGTGAATCTGAAGGCGAGTCACTGTCGCTCGAATTCAGCACCCAGGTTGGCGCTGCATCGTTTGTGATCGAGCACTCGGTTGACGGGGTAGTTCGCCGTTTTGCCTCGATCGAAGAGTTGGCCGGGGCCTAAATTCGGGCATCTTCAACCCAGTCAAATTGCAGACTAAGAAGTGTTTCGTCTGCTGTTAGCAGGGTCATGCCTTCGCAAGCGGCTTGCGCCAAGATCAATCGATCAAACGGGTCATGTTTAGCCAGCGACCCGAAGCGACTTATGTGTTCGGCGTGTGAGGCATTGAACCTGAGCTCGTGAAAACCCTCAGACACTGCCCATTCAACGACTTGCTGACCCGTGAAGGTGCGCTTCTTTGCCGCTTTGATGTTGATCTCGGCAGCCGACAGCGAACTAAAGAAAACATTTCGCTCGGTCATCAAAATTTGTAGAGTCTTGCGCCCAAGCTTCTTGTAATCGATTGCTCCCCAAATTAGCGCATTCGTGTCGAGCAGATAAGTCACTCGGCGCTGCTCGTTGTTGGAATATCGAGACTTTCCCAGTTGATGTCTTCGCTAGCATTGCGATTCATGGCTTGCCAGAATTCTTGGTCTAGTTCATCAGCTAGATGGGATAGACCGCCTAACTTGCGCAAAATAGGCTTGTCTTCTTCAAATTTGACCAGCTTCAAAATGGGCTTACCGGCTCGTGCAATAGTGACCTCGCCACCCGCCTCAACCTCTTCGCAGAGCTTCGAGAAATGCGTTTTTGCTGCGTGGATGTTCACCTGTTTTGCCATGATTCCACCATAAGTGGACTAACTTAGTCGAGTCAAGGAAAGCGAGTAAATCTGTGCAAAACTCGCCTACCCTTGAAGCATGACTTCGAGCGATTTGAACCCCGAACTGTTAGCCGAACTGCTTGAGTGCGCGCTAAGTGCCGCCCTGGTTGGCGCCGCCGAACTGCAGGCCAGGTTTCGGGGGCCGCTAGAGATTAGTTCAAAGACCTCGCCCGAAGATCACGTGACCGATGCCGATTTGGCTTCTGAGGCCATGGTGCGCGAGCGAATTGGCGCGCTGCGCCCTCACGACACCATCACCGGCGAAGAGCTTGCCAACCAGATTGGCGAGAACGCACAGGTGCGCTGGAGCATTGACCCGCTTGATGGAACAATCAACTTCACTCGCGGCTTGCCAAACTATGCAACCTCGGTTGGTGCGGCCGATGTGGCAACGGGTGAATGGCTGGTTGGTGCTGTTGTTGCACCTAGCCTGGGTCTGGTCTATTTTGGCAAGCGAGGCCATGGTTCATTTGTAATTCGCGGCGTCAAGATTGACTCTTCAACGACCGCGCAATCTCTGCTGGCAGCCCCAACCACTCGGCTATCTGGCCCACCGCGCGAGCGCACCACCAAGATTCTGGCCACCGGTTTTTCATACTCGGCCGAAAAGCGTGCTGGCCAGTTCGAAGAGTTGAAATCGATAATGCCCCAGTATGTTGACCTTCGCCGCATGGGCTCGGCCGCACTCGACATGTGTGCGGTTGCCGAGGGCAGCATCGATGCCTATTTTGAACGTGACATCAAAGAATATGACTGGGCAGCGGCAGCGCTGATTGCCGAAGAAGCTGGCCTAACCGTGCAGCGGCCCGCCTTTGTTGGCGACTTGTGTCACGTGAGGCTGATTTAGTCGTTCGCTATCCAGCGAATCTCGACGCGGCGATCGGCGGCCGAAACGACAAAAACACTAGCGGTGACCAACTTCAGCAAGTCAGACTAGAAATGACTTGTCGCCAATTTCTAACCGAAGGCTTTTAGGGGCGAACCAACGCCTTTATTTTGGTGCGATTTGCCATGGCTTCGTATCCCAAAGCAACGTCATCCAAGCTGACTTCAAGATCAAACACTTTGCCCGGGTTGATAGAGCCATTCAAAACATCAACCATCAGCTCTTCGATGTATGCACGAGCGGGGGCGACTCCACCCGAGATCGTCACGTTGCGCATCAAAGGGCCGAAACCGAAAGGGATTTGTTCATACTGAGCGGCGCCAACTCGACCAACCGTGCCGCCGGCCCGCACAACACCGAGAGCCATCTCAATTGAAGCCTGGGTTCCAACGCATTCGAGCACACTGTGCGCACCATCGCCACCCGTTAGCTCCAGCACCTTGGCTATTCCATCGGCATCGCGCTCGGCAACCACGTCGGTTGCGCCAAACTCGCGACCAAGGTCGGTGCGATCTTGGTGACGACCCATCAAAATAATGCGGCCAGCGCCCAAACGATTTGCTGCAATAACCGCACACAAGCCCACGGCACCATCGCCAATCACCACAACTGTCTCGCCTTTTTTCACCTTGCCTGTCACCGCAGCGTGGTGGCCGGTGCACATCACATCTGAGAGCGTAAGCATTGACGGCAATAAAGGTGAGTCGATGCTGACTGGCAATTTGACTAAGGTGCCATCGGCATTCGGAACACGAACGGCCTCAGATTGACCGCCGGCCTCACCTCCGTGACCAAAAAAAGCCAACTCGCG
>JBEGKM010000108.1:0-4288 GCA_041184065.1 Actinomycetota bacterium | reverse complement strand
GGCAACAACCACCGTTGGCACAGCCGCTGTAAGCACGGCGAACTCGGGGTGTGGTTCAAAAATTTCGGGTAGCGCTACTGCCGGATCAAGGGTTGACGCGTTTGGTTCGATTGCCGAGAGCGGCTCTCTGAAAGCCAGATTCAATTGCACCGGCCCCGGCTGTTCGCCGTTGTAACCCATGCAAACGCCGATAGCATCGATTGCCAATTTGGTAGCTTCGGCAACCTCAGTGGGCCGCCCACTCGGAGCCTGAACGTCAAATACCTCGCGCACGGCATCAAAGAAAATGCCAATCTGGTTGGTCGTCTGGTTTGCTCCAACGCCTCGCAATTCATCTGGGCGGTCTGCGGTCAAAAGAATTAGGGGCACACCTGAGTGGTGGGCTTCAAGCACGGCCGGGTGCAGGTTAGCAACGGCTGTTCCCGAGGTAGTGATAATCACCGATGGCTCACCGCTGGCCAAGGCAGCACCCAGTGCGTTGAAAGCCAGACTGCGCTCATCAAGCCGAACATGAAGATTGATTTTGCCTGCATCAGCTAATTGACCGGCAGCAATTGCCAGCGCCTGAGAACGAGCGCCAGGTGCCAAAAAGTAATTTCGCACTCCGGCCTTGGCGAGGCTCGCGAGAAGGGTTGCCGCATAAACCTGCGCAGGCGAACTATTGCTCATCGCCCGGTTCTTCTGGCTTTTGCTCGCTCTTCTTTTTCTCTTCTTCTTCGGCTAGTCGCTTTGCCAGATCGCGCAAAAACTGCGGGTCGTCATCTGGGGCGGTGGTTTTGATTTTCGCCCTGCGACTGCGCTCAATAAGGGCACTGATGCCATAGACAAGACCAAAAATCACGGCGATGCCGATGACTACCCAAACGAAGATCAAGAGACGCATAGGTTAACTCTAACCAGCCACAAACTTAGACTTATTCCATGAAGAATCCGTGGGTTAAATACATCGTCATTCGAGTGGGACTTTTTGTAGGCCTGCTTGCCATTATGCTTGCCCTGCAATTTGACCCATTCTTTGCCGCATTGATTTCGGCCGTCGTTTCGCTAGCGATCTCGCTTCTCTTTTTCGAGAAACACCGCTCTGCCGTTTCAGAAGACATTTATCGCCGCATGCAGAAGCGCAACGACAAAGACACCGATGTTGAAGATGCCGCCGATGATGCAGCAAAGGGCGAAGCTAAAAAAGACTAGGTTTGAGGGTTTCTAGCCCAGCACAAACACTACGGTTGCAAGACCCCAGCCCAGCAAAAGGCCGTATGCAAGGGCCGCAAAGCTGGTTAGCTTGAGCGCTAAAATCAGCTCTTTGGGCTGTTTGGCTGTGGCCACAATCAAGGTTGCCGGAATCACAAAAAACAGCGACAGCCAGGTGAAGAATGTTGCCGGAAAGACCATCGGCATCGGAGCCAAAATTGCAAACGGTAGCCACAGCATCACAAAGTAAATGGCTTTTGCCCAGCGCTTGCCCACTTTTACGGCCAGGGTTCGCTTGCCAACCTGCTTGTCTAGATCAAGATCACGGATGTTGTTGACCATCAAAACTGCTGCGGCAAAGAGGCCAGCTGCTATTCCGCCGAGCATAGCGAAATCGCTGTAACGACCAACCTGAATAAAGGCGGTGCCATACACGGCAACTGGGCCAAAGAAAATGAAGACAGCGACTTCGCCCAAACCCGCATAGCCATAAGGGTTTTTTCCGCCGGTGTAAAACCAAGCGGCAACGATCGCCAAAGCACCGACCGCCAAGAACCACCAGTGCTGAGTGATCAGCACGATTACCAACCCTGCAATTGCTGCCAGACCGAAGAACGCGAATGCCGCGTATTTAACTGCAACCGGTCGAACCGACTTTGAACCGGTTAGGCGAAGCGGGCCAACACGGTTGGCATCGGTGCCTCGAATTCCATCCGAGTAGTCGTTTGCAAAGTTAACACCAATCTGAAGAAACAGTGCGACTGCCAACGCAAGCAAGCTAAGGGCTGGGTTGAACATCTGAAGTTCGGCGGCAACGCCGGCACCGATTGCCACCGGCGCAATTGCCAACGGCAGGGTGCGCAAACGGGCACCCTCGACCCAAAGTTTTAGCGAGGCCTTTTTCTTAGATTTCTTGCTCAACGCTTCTCCTCAAATAACTTCTTTATTGCCTGCAAGTCATGCTTGCCCGCATGCAGCTTTGGCACGGTGTCGACTCTCAATATTCGCACCGGTTTGCCAGCTGGGCCAAGGTCATTAGCCAGGGCAACAGCAACCGTGTCGGCGACCTCGGGGCTACCCACATAGGCAATCCCAACGCGCTGGCCCCACTCGCTGTCTTCTATGGCTACCGAAGCAATGTCGGCAACACCCACCACCGATGCGCCTAGGGCTTCAACCCGGTCGAGCGAAACCTTGATTCCACCGGATGTAATCACTCGGTCGATGCGACCGTGAATTATCAGCTTTCCGGCATCATCAATTTCGCCGGCATCGTTGGTTACAAAGTAGCCTCGATCGTCGGTAGCCACATTTGCCAGGGTTGCTCCCCTGATTGCCACTCGACCATCTGCAGCGATTCGAACCTCAACCTGAGCCAGTGGGTTGCCGTTATAGACGCAACCGCCCGAAGTCTCGGTCATTCCATAGGTGACCACGAGGTTAGCGCCAAGCGCTTGAGCCCTTGAGACAAGTTCGGCTGGCACCGACTGCCCACCAACCAAAATCGCATCGAACTTTGCCAACTGAACTCGAACAAAATCATCTGCCTCGGCTGCATCAACCACTCGCTTGAGCTGGGCCGGCACCAACGACGTGTAGCGTCGATCGGCCTTCATGTGTGAAGCCGAACGAGCAAACGCCTCGGCTGTGAAAGGCACCGAGGTATTCATCATGACCGGCTGGTTGCCAGCAAGCACCGAACGAATCAGAACGTTTGCACCGGCTATAAAGTTGATCGGCAACGCCAAGAGCCACTGAGAACTGGCTTCGATTGAACCAAGGGCGAGGGCCGACGCATTAGCCGAATTCAAGAGGGCCTCACGAGAAATTTCGATGCGCTTAGGGGTTCCGGTTGAACCAGAACTCTCAACTATCAAAGCCACTTCATCGGCCACCTCATCAGGCAAGCCGAACGTCTCCGGCATCTTGCCGTTCACCTCAGGTGGAGTGATAAAAACCGCCAACTTGCCGTCGAGCACATCCGTGAATGCCAGCAGTGCACCAAAGGTGTCGTTTGCTGCGATCAGCTTGAGCGGTTTAGTCACGTTAGCAAGCGATTAGAAGTGCCAAGGGTAAGGCGACCAGTCGGGCTCACGCTTTTGCAAGAACGAATCGCGCCCTTCGACCGCTTCGTCGGTGCCATAGGCAAGGCGGGTTGCCTCGCCAGCGAACAGCTGCTGACCAGCAATGCCGTCGTCTACCGCGTTGAAGGCAAACTTGAGCATGCGAATCGACTGTGGTGACTTGCGCAAAATTTCGGTGGCCCACTCAACGCCTACTTTTTCAAGATCGGCGTGCGCCACGACCTTGTTTACAACACCCATTTCGTAGGCGCGTTGGGCGTCGTATTCGGCACCCAAAAAGAAGATCTCGCGAGCGAATTTTTGACCGGTCTGGCGAGCCAAATAGGCACTGCCATAACCAGCATCAAACGAGCCAACGTCGGCATCAGTCTGCTTAAAACGCGCGTGCTCGGCACTTGCAATCGATAGGTCGGCGACTACGTTTAGCGAGTGGCCACCGCCAGCAGCCCAACCCGGAACCAACGCGATTACGACCTTTGGCATAAAGCGAATTAGCCGCTGCACTTCGAGGATGTGTAGTCGGCCAGAACGACCGGCATCGATGGTTTCGGCCGTCTCGCCCTCGGCATATTTGTATCCATCACGACCGCGAACGCGCTGGTCGCCACCCGAGCTAAAGGCCCAGCCGCCGTCTTTGGCCGAAGGCCCGTTTCCGGTTAGCAGCACCACGCCAACGCGAGAATCCATTCGTGCGTGATCAAGTGCCTGGTGTAGTTCATCGACGGTCTTTGGCCTGAAAGCATTTCGAACCTCAGGGCGGTTGAATGCAATGCGCACAATGCCAAGACTGATGTGCTTGTGGTAGGTCACATCTTCGAGCTCGCCAAAGCCTGGCACCTCGTGCCAAATGCTGCCATCAAAAATCTCAGAAACCTGATTGGTCATGGTTCAAGCCTAACTTGCCGGGTGCAACAGAGAAAAGCTGCGGTCGAGGCGATCTATCCACCAGTCAATGCGGTGATCTTCGGCTTCGAAAACATCGAGCTTCATCGGGTCGACCTCGACTCGGCGAA
>JBEGKM010000107.1:0-4341 GCA_041184065.1 Actinomycetota bacterium | reverse complement strand
CCTCTTGAAGGGTTGTGGCTTCGACATGGCGAAGGGCAACTTTGTCGGCGGCCAACTCGCAAAGCCGGTCTACCTCGAAAACCAGCGCCTTTGACGCCGCCAAGCGAGGGCTTAGTGTTCGCACAAACCCAGCCAGGCGCTTTAACCGATTATGACCAGCTTTGACGTGCGCAAGCTCGTGCCAGAGCACCGCTTCAAATTGTGTGTCGGTTAACACCGAACGAACTTGGGTTGAGAGCACTATCTGGTTGTTGCGGGTGAAGGCGACCACGATCTGAAGAGGAATTTCTAGCACCTCGATTCCCATAAAGGTTTGAATCGGGCGCAGTGCTCCCTCAAACATCGGTTGGGTTTGCTTTGCAACTGCAACTAAAGGTTCGATCCGAAGGTTAATCACGGCCAGGCTTATGCCGGCGGCCGCCAAAATTAGCCAGGGCGCAAAGCTAGCCCAGAACACGGCGAACCATCCTGCACTGCCCGTTGGGTTGGCTTCGAGCGAAACCCAAGTTTCAATTATTGACCAAGCCATCACTGCCGATGCCGTTAGAGCAGCAATGCCTGCCGAAAGCAAGGCAAAGAACCAAGTGAATAGCCCAAGATTCGGAAATTTTAGAAAGAGCCTTCGGCTCGGTAAGAAAATTGGCGCGAGTGTGGTGACCAAAATCACCCATTCAAGGGCGATTGGAATAAGGATCAGCGGAGCGGTCACGTCTAAAGGCTAGCGACAATTAGCCAAGCGAATCGCGAAGAGCCCTAATTTGTGACTCGCTCAAACCGCTGGCGAAGTGGCTGAAGGCCAAGGCGGGGTTTCCGGCGTTAGTGACCAGGTTAAGCATCAATGTTGCAGCATGCTGTTCGCGGGTTCGGGTTGCACTAAAGAGTAGTGAACGACCTTCGCCTTGCTCGCGAATTACCAGTTCTTTTTCGGCGAGACGTGACAGCACGGTCAAAACCGTAGTCAACGCCAATTCGCCCGTTGGGCTTGTCGCATCGAGAATCTGCTGCGAGGTCAGAGCCGATTTTGAGTCCCAAAGAATGTCAAGAATGAGTTGCTCAAGTTCGCCTTGCTGCCGGCCGCGCTTTGTGGTCATAGTTCAATTCTACGCAATGTCGAACATCTAGGCTCAGCACGTCGTGAACCCGTCGGCAACTAAATTTCGGCGAAAATGAACACCGCGATTGCGGCAAACGCAATGGCGCAAATCACATCCATGACCAAATTGAACTTGGCCGATTTGATGGTCTCGCTCAACTTGACTGCCCCATAAACGATCACGGTTTGCCAGATAAGCGCGAAACCTATGAAGATGCTCGAGAGCATGGTCAATTGCAGCGGCACGTTGGTTGCACTGCCGATGAAAAGCGGAAAAAAGGCCAGGTAAAACAGCAATGGCTTGGGGTTGGTGACATTGCTTATTAGCCCTTGCAAAAACGGCGAAGATTTTTTAACGCGAGCGGCTTCGCCGCGTTGGGATGTGGCGGAATAGGCGTCACCAGCAGAGCCTCGAACGGAGTGCGCTTTTGATAGCCAGGCAGCACGAGCCGCCATGAAAGCCAGATAGGCCATGTAGAGACCACCGAGAACCTTGAGCGTAAAGATTGCCGGCTCGAATTTTGAAACCACCAGGCCTACACCCGAGATCATAAGCAAAGCTTGGCTGGTGTTGCCAAGGTTGATTCCCCACAGTGCACTCATTCCAGCTTTGATTCCCTGTGAATGAGAGATTCGCAGCAACACGAACGAGTCGGCGCCAGGCGACAAAATTATGATTGCCGATGCAAGCGCAAATGTGAGCAGTTGGGAAAAGTCGAGCACCTAAATAGTCTGCCCCAGAAGGGTTGCCAGTCTGAACGCTTAGGCGGCAAGAACTGCTGGGCGCGGGTGAACGCGCAGCAGCAGCAACAACCCGACAACCAAGATCAACATCAAACCCCAGATGCCCCAGATGGTGTTGCCTTGCGAGCCCAGGATTGAGTTGGCGATGCTGATCGAGATTGCCCAAAGGCTGCCCGACAAAAACGAGATAGCGCGACCTGTTGTTTGGTACAGACCAAAGACCTCACCTTCACGACCGTGCGGGGTGAAGCGCGAAACAAAGGTTCGGCTAGCCGCTTGAGCTGGCCCAACAAATAGGCAAAGCGCCAAGCCACCAATCCAATAGGTGATGGTGCCAGCGCTATAAAAGAAGAACACGCTTGATCCGGCGATGATCAAGCCAATCAGCGAACCGATGATTACGCTCCGGCTGCCGAGCACGTCGTCTAGGCGGCCACCGACTGCTGCGCCGATGCCCGCAACCACATTCGCAGCTATGCCAAACAAAATGATGTCGGTTTGGTCGAATCCAAAGGCAAGCGAACCAAGCACCGCACCAAAGGTGAAAACGCCGGCAAGCCCATCGCGATAGATGGCCGATGAGATCAAGAATTTGAAAGTTTCGGGAGCCTGAGCGCGCAGGCTTTTTAGCTGGCCCCAAAGCAACGAGTATGACTTGAGAATGCTCTCTTTTGGTGCCCCTTCGCGCTTTGCAATTTCGGGAACGCGAAGCATCAGTGGAATTGAGAAGACCAGAGTCCAGATTGCACTGACCAAGAAGACGGCTCGAACATTAATTGAATTCTCGGTGCCGATGCCAAACCACGGCACCTCGGCCATGATGAAACCAACCAGTGAGATAAGCAGAAGAATGATTCCGCCGGCATAACCCAAACCCCAGGCATAGCCAGAAACGCGGCCGATGTTGCGCTCGGTGGTAACCGACTTGAGCATGGCGTAGTAGTTGATGAACGCCGATTCTTGAATCACGCTGCCCAGGCCATACAAGACCAAACCAAACAAGAAGAACTCAGGTTTTGGTGCCACAAAAAAGCTGGCAACCATGATGCCAACCAGAATGTAGGTGTTGGCCATGAGCCAAAATTTGCGGCGGCCGCTGGTGTCTGAGCGGCGGCCTAGAACCGGGGCAATCAGTGCCAAGACGATGCCGGCGACGGTGGTTGCAATGCCAATGGCTACATCGGGATTTGACCCCTGTGCCGCAACTGCACTTGCCAAGTAGACCGGAAAAATAAAGGTCTGCATGATCGTCGGATAAGGCTGTTCTGCCCAGTCCCAAAGAGCCCAGGCAAATGTGCCACGACGTTTGTTTGCCAGGCGCTGCGCCTTCTTGCTTTCACCATTGAGAGTCATAACTACAACGTAGCGGAGCGCCCGCAGTTATGACCTTCAATTGGTCAAAGATTTGCTAGTTGTTGCAGGTGCAGAGCTGCTCTTGAGGAACGCCCTCGAGGGCTTCTTCGATGTGACCGCCACAGCCGGTCCAAGTAACTTTTGAGCATTCTGGGCATAGCGCTGGTGAACACATGATGATTCCTTTCGAGTTGTTGCTTAGTTCTTTTTGCCAAACAGGCGAGCAAAGAAGCCTGGTTCTTTAGGGTCGTTGGCGTGACCCTGGCAGCGGGCTGACTTTGGAATGCCTCGCATTACCTGGTCAACGTGCTGGCCGCAACCCGACCAGCTGGCTTTGCCGCACTTGCGACAGGTGGTTTGTGAACACATATTTTTCGCTTTCTTAGAGTTGGTTGTTGAATGCGCGTAGGTGGTTTTCAGAACCCTTGCGCAGGTTTTCCATCATGGCTATTACGTCGGCATCTTTTGCAGTCGCAAGCATCTTGGTTAAATCGTCGATGTCGAGCACCTCTATGGCAACACCAACTTCATAGGCGTCGAAAGCAGATTTTGAACCCTTGGCAACGAGTTCGTTGTAGAGGGTTTGGAGTTCGGCATTATTGAAAACGCCGGCCGTCGAACTGCGAGGATCAGCGATATCACGGTTCTTCATTATTGCGAGCACCTGAGATTGGTGATTGCTTTCGCTCTTCAAAATATTGCCAAACACCTTCGATCCCCAGAGTTCAAACATCGCAGAATAAACGTCATAGGCAAGCTTCTCTTCTTCGATCAAATAAACCAGCTGCTCTGCTGTTGCATCTGCTGTGGCAATGCCCTTGTCAATTACCGGCGCTTTGGGCGCGCTGGTTATCTCGGGGGTTTGCGCAGCAGGGCTGGCCGATGTTGACGCGGTTGCAGATGCACTTGGAGTTGCTTCGCCCGAGGCCACCACGTTTGTGTCTTGGGTGGCACAACCAGATAGCAAGAGAGAGCTCGCTAGCACAAGAGCTACGGTGCCTTGGGCGCGCATTATTGAACCACCTTTAAGCCGGTTAGCGATGCCGCATCGGCGAGTGCGCCGGCATTAGTTAGCGTGCCGGTGAAACCTGCGCTCTGCATAAATTCGATGGCCTGACCTGCGCGGTTGCCCGAGCGGCAATAGACAACAT
>JBEGKM010000106.1:0-4368 GCA_041184065.1 Actinomycetota bacterium | reverse complement strand
TCCACGTTGACGACGTCGCCTTGGTTATCCAGGTTGACCCACCAGAGGAATACAAGACCTACCTGCACCGTTCAGGCCGTACCGGTCGTGCGAACAAGGAGGGCACCGTGATCACCTTGATTCCGCGCAGCCGCCGTCGCCGTTTGGAAGACCTGCTTCGCCGTGCAGAGCGCGATGGCATCTTCTCGGAGGTTCGTCCTTCGAGCGAGTTGCTTGAAACCCTAGCTGGCCCAATTGCTCCGGCTCCGGCCCCAGAGATCCTTGACTTCGGCGACAGCCGTGGCGGTTCTGGTGGCGGACGCGGCTTCGACCGTGATGGTCGTGGCGGCGGTGGCCGTGGCAACGGCGGTCGTGGCAACTACGGCGGCTCTGGCAAGGGCCGTTGGTCAGACAAGCCAAAGGGTGAGGGTCGTCCTCGCGCCAAGAAGTTCGACTAATCCTTAGCGATTAGCTAGAACCCCGTTCAACCGGCCTCAAAGCTGAGTTGGGCGGGGTTCTTTTCATACCCGGATGTGTGACCCGCGCAACTGGGCTAGATTGAACCTCATGACAAAGACGCGTGCCTTTCTCCTTACCCTGCTCACCGCGGCAGCCATCCTGGTTTCTGGCATTGTGCCAAGCCAGAGCAGCCCGGCGCTAGCCGCTGCGGGGCAACCAAGTTGGGCAGACAACGCGACGATTTACGAAGTCAACGTGCGCCAATACACGCACGAAG
This sequence comes from Actinomycetota bacterium, assembly GCA_041184065.1. Lineage (GTDB taxonomy): Bacteria > Actinomycetota > Actinomycetes > Actinomycetales > Microbacteriaceae > Rhodoluna. The sequence continues at coordinate 3,653 of JBEGKM010000106.1, read as the reverse complement.
GCACCTTCAAGGCTTTTCAGACCCACCTGCCACGACTGAAGGCACTGGGCGTCAAGATCTTGTGGTTCATGCCGGTGCAACCGATCTCAGTTCTAAACCGCAAGGGCAGCTTGGGTAGCCCATATTCGATCGCCGACTATAAGGGCATTAACCCTGAGTTCGGTGACTCGGCAGACTTCAAGGCTCTGGTCGACGCTGCCCACGCCGCCGGCTTCAAGGTGGTTCTCGACTGGGTGGCTAACCACACCGGTTGGGATAACAAGTGGATTAGCGCGCACCCAGATTGGTACACCAAGGATGCGAAGGGCCAAATTACTGTTCCGGCCGGAACCGACTGGACAGATGTGGCAGATCTGAACTACGACAACTCAGACATGCGTGCCGCCATGATCGACTCGATGAAGTATTGGTTGACCACCTTCGACATCGATGGTTTCCGCGCCGACGTGGCTGGGGGTGTGCCAACCGATTTCTGGGAGACTGCCCGCAAGCAACTTGAGGCCGTAAAGCCAATCTGGATGGTTGCCGAAGACGAAGACAACGCCACCCTCGTCGAAAACGCCTTCAATGCCAACTATGGCTGGAGTTTCTTGGGCAAGATGAGCGAGATGAGCAACGGTTATGCGAGCAAGCTGAAGGCGCTTGAGGCGATTCGCAACTCGGAGTCTTACCCGACCGGCACCTATCCGATGACCTTCATCACCAACCACGATGAAAACTCGTGGAATGGCACCGAATATTCCCGCCTAGGCAATGCAGTTAAGCAGATGTCGGTGTTCTATTTCACCGCTCCCGGAATGCCGCTCATCTACACCGGCCAAGAAGTAGGCTTCCGCGAGAAGCTCTATTTCTTTGAGAAGGATGAAGTGAAGTGGAAGGCTTCGCCGATGACCGCCTTCTACCAAAAGCTTGTCGCTCTGAAGACCAAGAATTCGGCTCTAAACACGGATGCTACGCCGGCTCGCACATCCTGGCTCGACAACCCGAGCTACTTCACCGCGGCCTACGGGCGTGCCGATGGCAAGAACAAGGTCTTGGTCATGCTCAACCTCAGTGGAGGCAAGACCACCACGACCATCACCACCGGCGCCTTTGCCGGCACCTATTACGACGTTTTCACCGGCAAGCAGGTAAAGATCAGCGCTAAGCAGAAGCTAACCTTGCCGGCGCAGGGTTATCTGGCGCTCTCGACGACGAAGTAGGGGTTGCGCCGGGGGAGCGCAATCGCCTAAACTGTAGGTAGCCAAAGACCGTCGGTTTTGCGTGTTCGAAAGAACGGGCAACGAAGGAACACGAAAGTGTCATCCAACGCAGGTGTGTGTAACAGTTTTCATTCATTGAACTCAGGTTCTTGAATTTCTCTGCTCCGTGCGTCTGCGCCGGAGCATTTTTTATTCCCGGGGCTACCGACATAAGAAATCAAGGAGCGCCATGGCGAACAAGGTCGAGAAGGTAGCTGAGCTTACTGGTCTATTCCAGAACTCAAACGCCGTCTTTCTAACCGAGTACCGCGGACTCACTGTGGCACAGCTAAAAGAGCTGCGCCGTACAATCAGTGCCGACGCAACCTACGCCGTAGCAAAGAACACTCTTATTGAGATCGCTGCAAAGAACGCTGGAGTAACCGCTTTTGACGGCCAGCTGTTCGGACCAACCGCTCTCGCTTTCGCAACCGGAGACGCAGTCTCAGTTGCCAAGGCTCTGCGTGACTTTGCTAAGGCAAATCCTCTACTAGTTGTAAAGAGCGGTGTCCTAGACGGCGTTGCACTTTCAGCAGCAGAGGTACAGAAGCTTGCAGATCTCGAATCCCGCGAAGTTCTATTGGCCAAGGCCGCTGGAATGTTCAAGGCAACGATGTTCAAGGCAGCTTACACATTCCAGGCCCCACTTGCTCAGGCAGCTCGCGCTGTCGACGCGCTACGCGCAAAGCAAGCAGCCTAAGGAACCCCAGCTTCAACAAACTAGTTACAAATCTTTCCAATCAATAGGAGAAACAAATGGCAAAGTTGTCAACCGCGCAGCTAATCGACGCGTTCAAGGAACTATCACTAATCGAGCTTTCAGAGTTCGTTAAGGCTTTCGAAGAGACCTTCGAAGTTACCGCTGCTGCTCCAGTTGCAGTTGCTGCTGCAGCTGCACCTGCTGCCGCTGCTGCTGAAGAGAAGGACTCATTCGACGTCGTTCTTGAGTCAGCTGGCGACCAGAAGATCGCAGTTATCAAGGAAGTTCGCGCACTGACCAACCTAGGTCTAGGCGAGGCAAAGGCTCTTGTTGACGGTGCACCTGCAACCGTTCTAGAGGGCGCAAACAAGGACGCTGCTGAGAAGGCAAAGGCTGCCCTAGAGGGCGCTGGCGCAACCGTTGTTCTAAAGTAACAACCGCTTCACAGCTAAGAACCCCCGGTTCGACTTCGGTCGGCCGGGGGTTTTTTCTTAAAAAAGTTCTCTAGACAGAACATCCGCTGTGTAAGCGGTTTCATCGCCTCGGGTTAACCCCGTATCCCCCGTGTGGGGGACAAACCTAAATCTAGACTTGAAGGTTGTTCGGGTCTGCCTTGGCCTACCCGGATCCAAATGGATTTGAGACCCGAAGGAGGTTAGATGAAGCGCTTGATTCGCTTTGTTCTACTGACTTTGGGCTACCTTGTTGCCTCGGTTAAAGTTGCCGGTCGTGTGATCGGTCGAGCACTTCGCAAGAGCAAATTTGGGCCGAAGAAGACTGCCGTGTTCGGTGTCTTGGCCGCCATCCTTGCGGTTGTGCTTTCACTGACGGTTGCGACGCCTGCCCGCGCTTATACCGAAGGCACTCGAAACCTGACTACGGTGAGCCTGGGTGGTCAAGGTGGTGCCTTGAATGCGAACCCAGTCTCTTGCCCTGCAAACACTGTAATCAAGGGTTTCAGGATGAACAGCTCGACTGACTCAAGCGTTTATTTTGCGACGCAGCTGGTTTTGGAGTGCAATACCCCAAACCCTGACTTGAACGGCTTGACAGGCACTAACAGCGACGTATTGGCATTTGGTTCTGATCCAGGAGCCAGCTACGAGACTGTCTGCCCGAGCGGGGCCGTTGCCTATGGCATTGCGGCTAAAACCAATAAGGGTTCAAACGGTTCGCTCTACATCAATGACATCGCGCCACTTTGCAAGAACATCGTGAACAACACCGGTGCGACGACGCCGGCGACGAAACCTACGGTACAAACCGTTAACCAGTCGGCAACCTGCCCAGCGGGAACATTCCTGGTAGGTATTCGCATGTATACCGGCGGTGCAATCGACGGTATTGCCGGTCTGAACTGTGCTTCTTACACCTTCGTTCAGAACTCTCCAACCAACGTTTCAATTGCTCACACCAACGGAAACACCGTAACCGTTTCGTTTACAGACAACAGTTATGTTGAAAGTCTCTATCGCATCGAGGTTCTTGATGCCGCCGGAACGACGCAGATCGCGTACACCGACATAGCTGCAGTCGCCAACATTAACGGAACAGGCTCAGCAACCTTTGCCACGACAGCCTATCCGGCGTTGAGGTGTGGTCTCACATTTACGGCCAGGGTCACCGCACTCAACAACTCTGGTGATGCAACGGTTTTGAACAGCGCGCAGATAACCGCGACTTCGACCGCTTACTCATCGTGCACCACTTCT
>JBEGKM010000105.1:0-4379 GCA_041184065.1 Actinomycetota bacterium | reverse complement strand
AGGGCTACTTGCATGCCATGAAAGAGGCGGGCCTAGACCCATACCCGGCTTGGCAAGGCGAGGCTGACTACACAATTCAGAGCGCATATCACGTGACCAAACAGATTTTGGGTAATCCTTTGGATGCACCTAGTGCGATTCTTTGCAACTCAGACGAGATGGGCTTTGGCACCATCATCGCGGTGAAGGACCTTGGACTTCGCGTGCCGCAGGACATCTCGGTGATTGGCATTGACAACCACGACATGGCCGAGTTTTTTGGCCTAACCACAATCAACCAGCGAGTGCGCGAACAGGGCCAAACTGCCACCAACATGCTGCTCGATCTGATTGACGACCCTGATTATGAAAGCAAGCTGGGCGTCGAAGAATCAACCGAGTGGCCAGTAGAGCTGTTGATTCGTTCAAGCACTGCAAGACCCGCAAAACTCTCGCAAAAGTAATTTGACCCCGAAGGTAAACTGAACCCATGGCTGATTCAACATTCGACATCGTAAGCAAAGTAGACAAGCAAGAGGCGAACAACGCCCTGATGCAGGCTCAAAAAGAGATCGAATCTCGCTATGACTTTAAGGGCATTGGCGCCGAGATTGACTGGAGCGGCGAAAAGATTTTGATGAAGGCTTCGAGCGAAGACCGAGTTAAGGCGGTTCTCGACGTGTTTCAATCAAAGTTGGTCAAGCGCGGCATTTCGCTGAAAAGCTTTGTCGACGGCAAGCCTTACCCATCGGGCAAGGAATACCGCATCGAGGGCGAACTAAAGAACGGTATCGACCAAGAGCAGGCCAAGAAGATTTCGAAGATCATTCGCGAAGAGGGCCCGAAGAGTGTGAAGAGCCAGATTCAGGGCGACGAACTTCGTGTTCAAAGCAAGAGCCGCGATGACCTTCAAGAGACCATGAGCCTACTGAAAAACAAGGACCTGGATATCGATATTCAATTCACTAACTTTAGGTAGTGGATTGACCGACTAACTCTAGACATTCCCCGCCTCGGCGGGGTTTTTCTATTCTTGGACGATCGAGACCGGCCCAGTGGGCGGGAATGCGTTGGCAACCGCTTCGGCACGCTTGGCACGCTTGGCAACTATATGGGCGATGAAACCGGCGATGAACATCATCACTGTCGGAAAAATGAAGGCCACCTGCAGATCGACGCCTTGTGCGATTCCGCCCATCACTATTTTGGCACCCATCATCACGATTGAATTCACCAAAGTCATGCGAGCAAGGGCCGTTGCGGTGTTCAGGCCCTTGACATAACCAGCACCGCTAAAGAAAGAGGGCACCATTGGCGCCATGCCCAAACCGCTGATCGACCAAAGAGCAATCAGAACGACCAATCCTAGAATTTGGTCTGAGGCCGCAAGGGTTGGGCCAAGCCAAACCCCAAGACCCAAAGCAATCGAACCGAAGATGCCGCCCCACTTCGATAGCTCGCTGATGTGGAATTTCTTAGTCAATCGGCCAATCGATAGGCGGCCGATGATCATGGCGATTCCAAACACCGTGTATGGCATGGCGCCGAGTGAGGCATTGACGCCGATTTCAGTCTTAGCGAAGACCGCACTCCAGTCCATTAGACAAATTTCAGGAAACATGCCGGCAAAGAGGCCTGCGGTTAGAAGCCATACCTGTTTGGGAGTTTTGAAGAACGAGAGTTTTTTGCCAAACTTGCGGTCATCAGACTTGCCAACTTCTTCGGGCGTAAGCATGTAGCGGGTGGTAAAAAACAGCGCCACGATGCAGATGCCGCCCAGCAACAAGAAGTGGGTTTGAAGCGACATCACCGTAGCGAGAGAGCCGCTGAAAGCAACAGAAATAGCCGCACCGATGCTCCACGAGCCGTGAAAACGGGCAATCACCACTCGGTTCAGAAGCTTCTGCAGGGCAACTGCTTGCGCGTTGATCGCGACTCCCACGCAACTACCCACGAACGACATTCCGAGCTGCGCGGCGAAGAAAATCCAGGGGTCATGAATGAAAGGCAACGTCATCATGAACCCTGCCGCCAAAATTGCGCCCCATCGAACCACCATGCGGGTTCCGAAGCGACTGATTAGCTGAGCCGAAACGGTAAGACCCAAAAGCGAACCCAGGCCGGCTAAACCGATGATGAGACCCCAGGTGGTGAACTCAACGCCAATATGATCGATAAGTTCGGGCACTCGGGGAATCATTAGGGTGTTCGAAATGCCCTGAACGAAAAAAGCGCCGGCCATGCCGATTTGTGCGCTGCGACCTCTTGCTGAACTCAAACCCATAAGGGTTCAAGTCTAGGTTGCCTTTTAGTCTCGGGTTGCCTCGATTAACATGGCCTGCTCTGGGCGCAGCACCGGGGCACGCATGCCCACCGAAGCCAAGAGCGCGCCAGGAATGCGCACACCGTCATACCACTTTGGCGCAAGGTTCTGCATCACAGTTGCAGGTCCGGCTGGCTCAACTACCTTTACCAAATAAGTAGCGGCGGCATCTAACCCGGTCAAGCGAATGTTGGCAGGGCGACTGTAATCAGAGGTAGTGAGCTGGGCATACATGTAAAGCGCTTCGCTCTTGTCTTGTGAAACCACTCCGTGAATCTGGTTGGTGGTCTCCGACCCATCAACTCGAACGGTGCGACCCGAGTGCAGCAGCGAACGCTTGGCTTTGTAATAATCGGTCCATCTCTTCAGCATTGCTCTATCTTCGGCAGAAGCCTCAGTTAGATCCCACTCGAGACCAGCGTGACCCCAAAGGGCGGTTACCGCTCTGAACGCGTGGCTGTGAGTGCGGCCGGTCGAGTGCGCCTTGGTTGGGCCAATGTGGGTGCCCAAAAGTTCTGGCGGAATCACAATCGAGGTGTAGCGGTTGATCGACTGTCGCTCGAGAGCATCATTATTGTCTGAGGTCCAGAAACGATCCGCGTGATCGATCATGCCAAGGTCAATGCGGCCGCCGCCCGAAGAGCAACTCTCGATTTCGAGCCCCGGATGAGCAGCCTTCAACTCGTCGAAAAGGCGATAGATTGCCTCTACCTGTTTGCGAACCGCGGCCTTGCCATAGTGCGATGCTTCGGTCAAGACTCGGTTGTGATCCCACTTGATGTAGGCGATGTCATAGGCGCCTAGGATCGCGTGAGTCTGGTCAAATACGTGTTGGTATGCGCCTTCGTGAGCAAGGTCGAGCACCTGCTGGGTGCGGAACTCTGGTGGAATTCGGCCACCCGATTGAAGAATCCAATCCGGGTGTGCGCGATAAAGGTCGCTGTCTTGGTTGACCATCTCGCCTTCGAACCAAAGCCCAAACTCGAGCCCAACCGACTTGACCTTGTCGACCAATTTTCCAAGACCCTCTGGCCAAACATCCTTGCTAACCACCCAGTCGCCAAGACCCGCGCGGTCGTGGCGGCGAGCGCCAAACCAGCCATCGTCAAGCACAAATCGCTCAACACCAATCTCGGCAGCGGCATCGGCAAGCGCAGCTAATTTGTCATAGTCGTGGTCGAAATAGACCGCCTCCCAAACGTTTAAAGTGACCGGGCGAGGGCGAACGTTGGTTGGGTGATTGGGGCGGGCCCGCAGCATGCTGTGCATTCGGTGGCTCGCACCATCGATGCCGTCATTGGCATAAACCGCAACCACGGTCGGTGCCTGATAAGACTGATTACTAGACAAGACCATCTCGTCTGGCAGAAGCAGTTCGCCTGCGCCAAGACTGGTGCGACCAATCGCCGTGCGCTCAACCACGTGGCGGTTATTTCCCGACCAAGCCAGGCTTAAACCCCAGGCCTCGCCGTGCTCAAAAGTTGTTCCCTCGGCGAGCGCAAATTGAATCAGCGTGTAGTCGTGTCCGGTGCGACCCTCGCGGCCCTCGCGAACCCAGTTGCCCACGCGAATCGCCTGGCGCTGTGGCTGACGCTCGCGCATCCAACGACCGTGAAAATCGAGCACATCCTTGGTGTAATCGGGCACCGGCAAATAGCTGGTTAGCGCCTCAACCGTGAATTCGCTCAGCCCCAGGTTGGTTACCTTTTGACTCAGCTTCAGCACGCCCTGTTCGGTCAACTCAAATCGGGCTTCAACCTCTAGCTCAGCTTCGGCATCGATAGAAACGTATGTGACGGTGTTGCCATCGAGTTGAGTGCTGCGAACTGTGAAATGGTGGCTCCAGTCGCGACCAGGGCGTGAACCCTTGATGGTTGGCTCGCCAATAAAACCGCGTGCGTTCTCGCGCCAAATTCCGATGGTCTGCGGCTCGTCAAAGTCGCAGTGCGGGGTGGGTTCAATTTGGGTCTGCACCAGCGCCTCGGCATCAAAGCCTGGCTTGATTGCGCGACCCCAGTGCAAAACCGCCGGGGTGCCCGAGGCGGTGTCGATGATTACAGAAACACCGGCGTTGGTT
>JBEGKM010000104.1:0-4405 GCA_041184065.1 Actinomycetota bacterium | reverse complement strand
GCCGACCAGAGCAACGGTGAAATTCGCAAGCTGGTCGCCTTTTTGCAGAACGAATCACAGGTAAACCGCCGAACCATGGCCCAGGTCGTGCACGGCCGAATTCAGGCGAGCCTTCAGGCGGCCAGCATCAAGATCACCCAGGCTCCAAACATCACGGATGAATTGGTGGCCGAGATTCGTGCCGACTTAAACCAGGCGATTTTAGACACCCAGGACACCAGTCTCGAGAATCTAGGGGTTCGCAAACAACTAGCCGATATGGCCGACCAGTGGCTTGGCATCTGCGATCTAACGGTGAGTTTCGAGGGCGAGGTTGATCAGATTCTCGACCGCGCCAACCTAGCCAAGACCGCGGTTGTCGAGGTCATCCGTGAGGGGCTGAATAACGCGGTTAAGCACAGTGAGGCAGACGAGGCCGATGTTGTGGTTCGAATCGTCGAGCCTGGTCTGGTTGGCATCGTGATTCGCAACGCGGTTCACGTTCAGCCGGCTGGCGCACAGAGCTCGAGCGGTTACGGCAGTCGCATGCTCGATCAGATAACCGAATCTTGGTCGGTTGAGTTTGAAGACGGAGATGCGATTCTCACCGCAACCGTCTCGCTAAACCAATAGTCTGAAGGCATGACAACCTTGCCGCTAGTGCGCACCATGACCGACTCTCACGGGGTCGACATCACCTTTTATGAGTGGCCGGTGGCAAAGCCGAAAGCGATTGTTCAGATTGCTCACGGATTGGGCGAGCATGCCCGTCGCTACGACCATGTCGCCGAAGCACTAAACCGGGCTGGGTTCGGCGTTTATGCCGACGACCACCGCGGCCACGGAGTAACCGGCGTCAACATGCGCGCCAAAGGCTTTATCAAACAGCAGGGCAACCTCGGCCCCGGCGGCATGCCGGCCACCTTTGCTGCGGTGCGTCAACTCAGTCACCTCATCCGTGGCGAGCACCCAGAGTCAGAGCTGGTCTTGCTTGGGCACAGTTGGGGTTCGATGATCGCCCAGCGCATTTTGAATAAATTCTCAGACGAATACGACCTCGCGGTGCTAACCGGCTCGACGTTGCTTCTGCCTGGCATTCTGCCGAGCGGTGGATTCAACAAGAAATTCGAAGCCGAGGCCAAGAAGACCGGCGGGCAAATCAATGGCGGCGCCTGGTTGAGCCGTGACCTAAAGGTGGGCGAGAAGTTTCGTGCCGACCCGTTGAACTTTGATGAAACCGCGATCGGTGTCTTCGGCATAGCCAACGTGCTCGGATTGCTTGGCACACCTAGTCGCAAGATGCCGGCAGATATTCCGATTCTGTTGATGGCTGGCAGCGACGATGCAATCGGTGGAGAAAAGGGCAACGTCATGCTGCTCAACGCCTACAAGCGTGCCGGTTTGACCGACCTAGAGCTGATTATTTATGACGGTGGCCGCCACGAAGTCTTCAACGAGACCAACAAGGATGAGGTTCTCGCCGACCTAGTTGAGTGGATCGACTCGCGCCTAGCCGACTAGTTTGCTGGCGGGGTAAGGCCTAGCTTCTCGCTCGCCTTGGCAACGTTTGGCAGACGGCAAGCCGCCGCGGCCTCTTCGATTGGGTCCTTCAGCAGGTCGTGAGTCTCAGGGTGCTTCTCCATGTAACGCACGGTGTAAGAGCACACCGGAACGACCTTGTTCTTGCCTTGCTCGCGAACGTCGGCCAAAGCCTCGCGAGTCAGAATCGCGGCCAAGTTCTTGCCCTGGTGAGCCGGGTTGACGCCGGTGTGCACGAAGTGAATTTCGCCCAACATCAATGAGTAGTCGAGCTCGCCGGCCATGTCATCGCCGAGCCAAATCTCATAGCGGTGCTCAGCGGTGTTGTGCTTTACTACTGGAGCCTCGCTGATTTCTGCGCTCATGCTGTTAATCTCTTTCTGTGCCGGCAAATAAAAACAAAGTCTTCTTCGGAGATAACCTTGCCGTACTTAAATCTATGCCCTCCGAGAGCGCGCAGCTGATTTACATCGACCCGCCGTTCAACACGGGTCGCACCCAAAGCCGTGGCACCGCAACCACCACCCGCGTCACCGAGGGTGGACGCGTTGGTTTCAAGGGTCGCCACTATGAAACCGTGCGCCAAACCGTGCTCAGCTACGACGACGAATTTGCCGACTACTGGGCCTTTCTAGAGCCTCGCCTCGAAGAAGCGTGGCGTCTGCTGAACGAGACCGGCACTCTGTATTTGCACCTGGACTACCGCGAATCGCACTACGCCAAGGTGCTGCTCGATGCGTTGTTCGGCCGCGACTGCTTCTTGAACGAAATCATCTGGGCCTACGATTACGGCGGCAAGAGTAAGAACCGTTGGCCGGCCAAGCACGACACCATCCTGGTCTATGTAAAGAACCCGGCTAAGTACTTTTTCAACTCGGATGAGGTCGACCGCGAGCCATACATGGCTCCAGGTCTGGTCACCCCCGAAAAGGTAGCCAAGGGCAAGCTGCCAACCGATGTCTGGTGGCACACCATCGTTTCGCCAACCGGCAAAGAGAAGACCGGGTACCCGACTCAGAAGCCGCTCGGCATTTTGCGTCGAATCATCCAAGCTTCTTCGCGGCCGGGAGACCTGGTCATCGACTTTTTTGGCGGTTCAGGTACCACCGGTGCCGCGGCCGCATCGCTAGACCGCCGGTTCATCCTGGTAGACCAAAACCCCGAATCAATCGCCGTGATGCGCGACCGTTTCGGGGCTTTGGGTATAGCTGTAGATTTCGTTTAGCCAGCTGCTGCGGCTGCCGCTTCCTGAACCGCAGACTTCTCGCGAAGCTTAGGTGCTTTGGTGAAGATTGCGATTACAACAGCAATCGCAACCACCGCAGCCGCCGAAGCAAACACGGTCACACCGGCGTCCGCGAAGCCAACTAGGAATGGTCTAGCCAAGCGTGGGTCGAGGTCGTTCAAGAATGACGAGTCGGTGCTCAACTTGCCAGCCAAGGCAGCAGTGTCGCCACCCTGCAGGCTCTTTAGGAAGTCAGCATTGTTTTGGTCACCCAAAACCTTAGGGTCCTGAAGTGCATCCTTGATGCCGGCAGCAATCTCAGGTCGCTTGAATGCGGCTGGGATGGTGTCGACCAGGTTGTTGAACAAGATCGAGATGAAGATTGCAACACCCAGGGTTCCACCCATCTGACGGAAGAAGGTTGCCGAAGCGGTCGCAACACCAACTTCGGATGACGGCACAGAGTTCTGCGCAGCCAGAGTCAGGGTCTGCATTAGTTGACCCAGACCCAGACCAATCAGAATCATTCCGATCGAAGCCTGCCAGAACTGGGTGTCAGCGTTGAAGCTGGTCAAGTATAGGTAGCCCAGCGTTAGCAAGATTGGGCCGATAACCATGAACATCTTGTACTTGCCGGTGCGGCTGGTGATTTGACCAGAGATGATGGTCGCGGTCATCATGCCGGCAACCATAGGAAGCATCATGAAGCCAGCCTCGGTTGGCGACGCGCCCATCACGATCTGAAGAAGCAGTGGCAAAGTCATCATGCCGCCGAACATGCCAACGCCGACCAAGACACCAAGGATGGTCGCCATTGAGAAGGTGCGTGACTTGAAGAGCTTGAGTGGCAACAGTGCTGCATCGCCGGCTGCGCGCTCGGCAAGGATGAAAGCGATGATTCCTACGCCGCCGATGACATACATGGCGATCGATTCGCCGCTATCCCAACCCCAGTCGCGACCGTTTTCGGCGACCAGAAGCAATGGAACAACCGCGATGACGATGGTCATTGCGCCGAGCCAGTCGATTCGCTGCTTCTTTGGGGTGTGCGGCACGTGAAGGAACGCGACCACCATGAAGAGTGCAACGATACCGATTGGCAGGTTAATCAAGAAGACCCAGCGCCATCCGTTGATGAACAAAATCTGGTTTGCACCGGCGAATAGACCACCGATGATTGGGCCAAGAACCGATGAGGTAGCGAAGACGCCAAGGAACATGCCTTGGTAGCGAGCACGTTCACGAGGAGGAACGATGTCGGCAAGCACGGTTAGCGCCAAGGTGAATAGGCCACCGGCGCCGATACCCTGCACGGCACGCCAAGCTGCTAGCTGGAACATGTCAGCCGCGGTGCCACAAAGCAGCGAACCGAAGATGAAGATTGTGATGGCCACGATGAATAGGCGACGACGACCAAGGATGTCGCCCAATTTTCCATAGATCGGAGTGGTCACGGTGGAGGTGATTAGGTAGGCGGTAGTTACCCAAGCCTGCAGTTCGAGGCCCTTTAGGTCATCGGCGATGGTGCGCATTGCTGCACCGACAACCGACTGGTCTAGTGCCGACAGGAACATACCTGACATGAGGCCGACGAGGACCAACATGATTTGCTTGTGGGTCATTTCACCCGAAATAGCTGAGGCGGCCGCTGCCGCCTTGCGT
>JBEGKM010000103.1:0-4411 GCA_041184065.1 Actinomycetota bacterium | reverse complement strand
GTAGCCAGCACTGCGTTGGTTGATCCACTCAGCAACCAAAGCCCCGAGACTCCGGTGCCGGTGCCTGCCTCAACGATGGCCTTCGCTCCTAGGGCAGACGTGAGCAGAGCAAGGTGTGCGCCAACGCTGGGTGTAATGCACTCAACGCCCAATTCATTGGCCAGGCCGCGGGCTAGCGCAATCGATTCGCTCTCCGAAACGAAGTCTTCGCTGAATTTCCAGCTGCTGATTTTGTCTACCATTGGCACTCCTTGCTCAAAGCATAGAGCGACAGGTGCTCTTTGCCCGTCAGCTAAGCGGTAATCTGAAAGGGTGTTTGGACTAAGTGGCGAAAAACTCCTCATCCTGGGGTTAATTGCCGTATTTGTTTTGGGCCCGGATAGATTGCCCACCTATGCCAAACAGTTTGCCAATCTGGTTAAGTCTGTTCGTCGCATGGCCGAAGGCGCCAAGGGGCAGCTTGAAAATGAAATTGGCGAAGAGCTCGACTGGAAGAAACTCGATCCAAGGCAATATGACCCGCGCCGAATCATACGTGAGGCGCTGGTCGAAGATGTTGAGCCTGCGCCAAGCGCGACCGCGCTAAACAAGCCAAAGACTCAGACTCAACCTCCACTAGCGCATGGTGAGTTAGCGCCGTTTGATGCCGAGGCTACCTAGCCGATTCGCTTCAAAATCTTTTGCAGGGTATTCATTAGCGGCGCCATGCGGTTGTAGTCGCGACCACGCATCGGAAGCTTTAGCAAACCACTGGCAACGCCGATTGTTTTTGCCTCGGTGAATTTGAGTAAACCGCCCGGACCGTTTCGACGGCCCATCCCCGAAGCCTTCATGCCGCCCATCGGTGACTCCATAGATGCAAAGCTGGCTCTGAAGCCTTCGTTGATGTTAACGCTGCCGGCGTTGAGTTGCTCGGCAATTTTGACCGCTTCTTTTTGGGGCCCAACAATCGAGGCGTTTAGGCCATAATCGGTGTCGTTTGCCAATTCGATTGCCTCTTCGATGTCTTCGTAACCTTCGACATCGAGCACGGGGCCAAAGACCTCTTGTCTTGCCAGCTTGGCAATTTGCTTGACTTCAGAAACAACGGTGGGGGCATAAAAGTAGGGGCCGAGTTCAGGCAGAGCGTGGCCACCGGCCACAAGCACAGCACCGTTGTCAATCGCATCATCGATGAAGCCTGAGACGCGCGCCAGTTGGCCGGCGCTGGTGAGTGAACCCACGTCAAAGCTGAAGTCGTTTGAGCGACCAACCTTGAGTGACTCGGTTGCCGCACGAAGGGCCTCAATAAAATCGGCTTTCAATTCGTTTGGCACATAAACACGCTCGATCGAAACGCACAGCTGACCGGCCGAACCGAAAGCACCCGCAGTGGCTAATTCGGCAGCCTTCTTTAGGTTTGCGCCGCGCAACACAATCATTGGGTTTTTGCCGCCCAGCTCGAGCGAGCAACCAATCAAACGCCCCGCGGCTCGCTGGGCTACCCGGCGGCCAGTCGCGGTTGAGCCGGTGAAAGCAACGTAGTCAACGTGGTCTACCAAAGCATTGCCAACCAGCTCGCCGTCGCCAACCACTACCTGCCAAAGGTCGTCTGGAATGCCAGCCTCGATTGCCAGGTGGCGCGCAAACAAAACTGTAAGTGCCGTTTGGTTGTCGGCCTTTTGAACAACAGCGTTGCCGGCAACCAATGCCGGAACCACGTCGAGCATAGTCAAGGCCAATGGGTAGTTCCACGGAGTAACCACCCCAACAACACCAACCGGAACGTGGTCTAGATAGGTTTTGGTGAGCACCGGAATGCCTGCCTTGGTGCGGCGACGAGCCAACGTTTTGCCGGCGATTTTTGCAAAATAGCGCGGTGCCGAGATTGCGCCCGAACACTCTTCGAAGGCGTGAGCCCTGGTCTTGCCGGTTTCGAGTTGCAGTAGGTCGAGCAACTTAGCCTGGTTTTCGAGCATCAGGTCGGTAAGTCGAAGCATGATTTTGCTGCGCTCGAAAACTGGAGTCTGTGACCAGCTCTGGGCTGCATTGCGCGCAATCGCAACCGTGTCGGTGACCTGTTGCAGATCTAGCTGAGGCAGATCGTATATTTTTTTACCGTTGCTAGGGTTGATCACCGCATGGGTGATTGCCGTTTCGGGCAAGTGCTTTAGCAGTGCCGCAATGCTTGTTTCGCTCATGCCATAACTCTAAGCACCAACGGCGACAAACCGATCTAGATAACCGAGAGTCCCAGCTTTTTTCCAGCCAAACCGATTCGGTCGGCGCCAATCTTCTTAGCGATTTCAAGGATGACCGCGGCGGCAGGGTCGGTGGCATCCGTCGACACAATTGGAGCGCCCGCATCTGAGCCCTCGCGCAGCGCGATTGACAGCGGAATTTGCCCGAGCAGTGGGACCAACTGGCCCGATACCGAGGTGAGGCGACTGGCAACCGCCTGACCGCCACCTGAACCGAATAATTCATACTTTGAGCCATCTGCCTGCACCAGCCAGGCCATGTTTTCGATGACTCCGAATACCGATTGACCGGTCTGCAAACCAACCGAACCCGAACGTTCGGCAACCTCGGCTGCGGCAACCTGCGGGGTCGTGATTACGATGGTTTTGGCGGTTGGCAGAAGCTGGCCAAGGCTAATCGCAACGTCACCCGTGCCCGGAGGCAGGTCGACAAGCAAAAAGTCGAGGTCGCCCCAGTAAACGTCGCACAAGAACTGCTCGATTGCTCGGTGCAGCATCGGGCCGCGCCAGGCCACCGGCTTGTTGTCATCTAAAAACATGCCTATCGAAATGACCTTTAGGCCACTTTCGGTGACCGGCGGCAAAATCATTTCGTCGACCCTAGTGGGCTTGTCAGTCAGACCAAGTTGGCCGGGAATCGAGAAGCCAAAAATATCGGCATCGACCAACCCAACTCGATAGCCAGATTCGCTCAGCGCCACCGCTAGGTTGGCAGTCACCGAAGACTTGCCGACTCCGCCTTTGCCAGAGCCCACCAAATAAACTCGGGTCAAAGTGTCTTTGCCGAACGGGTTGGTTCGAGGCGGTTTGCCACCGCGCAATTTATCTTTCAGGGCATCGCGCTCGACCTGGTTCATAACCGACATGTTCACGGTCATCCCCAGCGGTCGAATCGCCGCAATCACATCCGACTCGATGCGCTTGGCTGCCGGGCAGCCAGCCACGGTTAGCTTTACGGTTACGGTGTCACCATCGATTTCGACCATGTCGAGTTCGGTAATCGGCAGTCGAAGCTCTGGGTCGATAACCCCAGCCAGCGCGCTTATTGCGGCTTGACTCATTTGGTCTTTTTGCTTGGCTTGGTGCTTTCGCCACGTAGCTCTTCGAGCAGCTCGGCCATCAGATCGCGAAGCTCGTCGCGCACGAAGTCCTTGGTTGCGAGTTCTTCCATGCCAAGGCGCAGAGCGACAACCTCACGGGCTAGATACTCGGTGTCGGCGAGGTTGCGCTCAGCGCGCTGGCGGTCTTGCTCAAACTGCACGCGGTCGCGGTCATCCTGGCGGTTTTGCGCCAACAGAATCAGTGGCGCTGCATACGAAGCCTGCATCGACAAAATTAAGGTCAACAACGTGAAGTTGGTAGCCCGAGGGTCAAACTGGCTTGGGCCAGGCATCAGCGTGTTCCAGGTCAGCCAGATGACCACAATCAAGGTCATCCAAATCAAGAACTGGCCGGTGCCCATGGCGCGAGCAAACGACTCAGATGCGCGACCAAACTGCTCGGCGTTGAAGGCAACTTTAGGCACCAAGCGCTGGCGCGAACGAAGTGGTGCGTCTAGACGGTCTTTAGCCATTAGCGTGCCTCCTCTTCGGTTCGCCAGTCGTCGGGCAGTAGGTGGTCGAGCACGTCGTCAACGGTGACCACACCGATTAGGTGGTGTTCGTCGTCAACAACTGGCAGCGCAACCAAGTTGTAGTTTGCAAATGTTCGGTGAATCACCGAGATGTGGGTGTCGGCCTTGACCGGCTCAAGCTCGGTGTCAAGCAGCGAGCCAAGGCGTTCGTGTGGCGGGTAACGCAACATCTTCTGAAAGTGCACGGTGCCCAAATAGCGACCGGTGGCAACCTCATAAGGCGGCAAAGTCACAAACACGGATGCGGCCAAAACCGGTGACACATCTTTGCGACGAATCAAGGCCATAGCCTCGGCAACGGTTGCATCGGCAGCACAGATGATTGGCTCGGTGGTCATCAAGCCACCCGCGGTGAACTCGTCAAACTGCATCAGCATTCGAATGTCGTCGGCTTCTTCTTCATCCATCAGATCAAGAATTGCTTCGGTTCGCTCGGCGGGAAGGTTAGCCATCAGGTCGGCTGCGTCATCAGGCTCCATTAGGTCAAGAACCTCGGCGGCTCGCTCATCGTCAAGTTCGGCGATGATGTCGATTTGCT
>JBEGKM010000102.1:0-4417 GCA_041184065.1 Actinomycetota bacterium | reverse complement strand
TGAGACCGAAGAAGAGTTTGGCCAGTGGGCGGCTGATCGCGTCGAAGAGATGATTCTGTTCGAAGACCCAGACACGGTGGCAGCGTTCTTCCTTGAGCCGGTTCAAAATTCTGGTGGCTGTTTTACGGCACCAAAGAGCTATTTCAAGAAGATTCGTGAAATTTGCGACAAGTACGACGTGTTGATCGTCGCCGATGAAACCATCGATGGTTTCGGTCGCGTTGGCAGCATGTTCGCTTCAAACATGTATGACTTCGAACCAGACATGTTGGTTTGCGCAAAGGGTATGACCTCGGCATACGCGCCTATCGGTGCGTTGATGGTCGCCGAGAAGCTGTTTGAACCGTTCAAGCACGGCACCGCACTATTCCCTCACGGTTACACCTACGGTGGCCACCCGGTCTCTTGCGCAGTGGCACTAGAAAACCTAGACATCTTCGATGAAGAAGACTTGGTCGGCAACGTCGCTCGCAATGCTCCAGAGTTCCGTCGCACCTTAGAAAAGCTCAAGGACCTACCAATCGTTGGCGACGTGCGCGGCGAAGGATATTTCTGGGCCATCGAACTCGTGAAGAACAAGGAAACCAAAGAAACCTTCAACGACGCAGAGTCAGAGAAGTTGCTTCGAGGCATCTTGTCGCACCGCATGTTTGAGGAAGGGCTTTACTGCCGCTCTGACGACCGTGGCGACCCGGTTGTGCAACTCGCTCCCCCACTAACCATCGGTCGTGATGAGTTCAACGAGATCGAACAGATCCTGCGCTCTTGCCTCGATGAAGCATGGAAAGCGATGTAGTTATCAACATTCACGAAAGCCGGATCTTTTCTACAGATCCGGCTTTCGTGTTTGGATGGACCAAAGGCAAACCTAGGTTGGAAACATGATGAGAAAAGACTTTGACGCAAGCGCCCAGTTTGATTCGCCAATTGGGCCCATTTCCCTCTATGCCAAGAATGAAAAAATTGTTTTCTTGACCATGGGCGCCGAGTCGATTGTGCCGCTGGGCAAGGCAAAGGTTTTAGCTGAGGCCGAAAAGCAGTTGAAGCGCTATTTTGCAGGACAAAGTAAGGTGCTCGACTTCGCAGTCGATTTGCAGGGAACAGAATTTCAAAAGGCGGTTTGGGCACAGATCGCCAAGATCGGCTTCGGTGAGACCAAAACCTACGCCGACATCGCCGCGGCTATCGGCAAGCCCAAAGGCTCAAGGGCTGTCGGTGGCGCGGTTGGCGCAAATCCGGTTCCACTAATCGTTGGATGCCACCGTGTTCTCGGAGCATCGGGCAAGATCACCGGCTATTCGGGTGGCGATGGCCTGCCGACCAAGCGCTGGCTGCTCAAACTAGAAGGCCTGACTGCCAAAGAATGAGTTTCACAAAACAGTTTGAAGATGGCTTGGCCCGGTGTTCTTGGTTGAACGACGACCTGCTGTACCGCGCGTATCACGACACCGAGTGGGGCGTCGAAGTTCGAGGCGACCAGGCTATCTTTGAGCGGCTGACCCTCGAAGGTTTTCAGGCTGGTCTATCGTGGCTAACTATCCTGAAGCGGCGCGAGGGTTTTCGCGAGCTGTTTCAAGGGTTTGATTTGCAAACCGTGGCAAACATGCAAGATTCAGATGTAGATAGATTGATGCTGGATGCACGAATCATCAGAAATCGCGCCAAGATTTTGAGCACAATCAAAAACGCAAATCTGATTCTTGCAATGCAGGCGAATGGTGAAAGCATTAGCGACTTAATTTGGAGCTTCAAGCCTTCGGAGGCACCTGAAGATTTTGAGTGGCGGGCAACAACTGGTGAGTCCACCGCGCTGAGTAAAGAGCTTCGAAGAAGAGGCTTCGGCTTTGTCGGCCCAACCACCATGCATGCCATGATGCAGGCAATCGGCATGGTTCAAGACCATGCACCAGGGTGTTTTAGACGATACTGAGAATATGTTTACAAAACGGTTTGCCATGGGCGCACTGCCCCTGATTGCAATTTCAGTTGGCCTTCTGATCAGCGGTGGCGTCTTGCCACGCAGCCCGCTGATCTCAATCTCGCCTAATCAGTCGGCAAATGCCTCGATGCTTGATGCCGCAGAAGGCAAACTTGCTGGCGACAAAATGATGATCAACCCGGTCAATTACACCTATGTTGCTGGCCGTAGCCTAAGCCAAACTGCTGGCGCAGGACACGTTTATCAGCTTTTGCTCGATGGCAAACCCGAATCGGTGCTGTCACGAGCAGCTTCTGCCCTCGGAGTCTCGGGCGAGGTTGAACGCAGCAGCCAATGGAACCCAGAAAGCCCCTCGTATTTCATCGGCACTGAGGACGGAACCGGCTCGAGTGTAAACCTTTGGTGGGGAGGGACCGGTAACTGGTACTTCAACAGTTTCGTTGAGAGCCCTGCCCCAGCCTGCAAGACAACGCAGGTTGCCGAAGACGGCTCCGAATTTTGCTCCGAATTTGTAGAACAAAAACCAACTCCGCAACTGCTGCCCACCGAAGCGCAAATCATTCGAGATGCTCTCCGCATCTTCAATGCAACCGGCCTTTCGGTAAGCAAGCAAGACATCAACGTTTACAAGGATGAATGGTCGGCTGGCGCCAGCGCAAGCTTGAAGGTGGCCGGGCAAGAAACCGCAATCACCTGGAACATAGGCTATGACTCGACCGGTCGCCTGGCTTGGGCGGGCGGGCACTCGGTGCGGGTCGTTGATCGCGGTAGCTTTGACACCGTTTCTGCCAAAGCAGCGGTGCAGCGACTTAGCGACTGGCGTTGGTATGGAAGCCCTGCGCAAAGCGAGTATCCGGTTTACTTGGCCACTAGCCGAGACCTCGCTGCACCTGAGCAACCAGGACAGCAAACTACCGAGGTCACAGTAACAATCGACGCGGCCAAACCAGTGCTTTTGCAAGTTTGGGACAAGAACTTTGGTTCGTGGTTGGTGCCAGGCTTCGCCCTAAGCGGCAACGAGGGTTCAGTGAACTTCATTGTTTCGCTAATCGAAGGCGTAATCGAGCTTCCAGACCCGGTCGAGGTTCAACCTTTGATTGACCCGCTAGGCGACGAACCCGCGACCAAATAGAACCTCCGATGACGGCATTGTCTTGCGAGAAATTTACTCCGCGACCGCCAAGCGCTTAAGTAGCGCTTGTGGTGATCAGGGTTAGCTCGGAGCCTTTGGCTACCAACTTCAAGCCAGAAGCCGCAGCACACTTTTGCAACTCTTTGATGGTTTCTGGAGCCTTTTTTGCAATCAACGCAGACCGCAGCAATTGCCCCTTGGCCTTCTTGTTGAAGTGGTTCAACTGTTCTAGTGAGCCGTCTTCTCGCTCAACAAACACAGTCACCGTGTAGTGCTCAACAGAACTTGGAATCGGAGCCAGATCGGCATAGGACTTCGAACGCAGGTCGATAACTAAACCCTGCAACCTAGGCCAGATTGCCAGATGTGCTTCGCCCCAAGTTTTCTTGAGGTTTACTCCCCCGATATTCTTCGCCGGGTTCAGCTTGTACTCGGGAATCAAATCTGTGGCCGGGATCAAGCCAAACAACGCCGACTGAACCAGGACCGAAGTTTTGGCTCGAGCACGCTCTGGCCCCGAAAGTTGATTGTGCTGAGTCGGAGTGCCCTTTAGACCTCGCCCGTGAATTGCGCCGTATAGGGTGCCGGTGTAGCGATCGATAGCGGGCATTGTTGGTGCGGTGAGGACACTCTCGAGCCCAGCGGCATTGCGAACCAGGTCGCGGGCCGCATTCAAACCGCCAAAAGTTAGGGCAACCTGATCAATAGTTAGCGCGCTGCCGCCCTGGGCTTTGGTTTCGGATGGAGGCAGCAAGAAGAGCATTTCTCAATGCTATTTCGACAATCAGCGAAGCCTAGCCAAGACACCAACCTACACTTGGAACATGGTCAAACTAACTAAGATTTACACCCGCACCGGCGACGAAGGCATGACCGGTTTGAGCGACTTTTCGCGCACTAGAAAGACCGACCCGAGAATCGAGGCGTATGCCGATGTTGACGAGGCAAACTCGGCTATTGGCGTGGCTGTGAGCCTGGCTAAGAACGAATTCGACGAGGCTACCCTTCACCTGCTATCGCAGATTCAGAATGACCTCTTCGACCTAGGCGCTGACCTATCAAACCCTTTGAACGAACACTACGAGTATGAGCCACTCCGTGTTGACGCAATTTGGATCGATGCACTCGAAGAGGCAATCGACCACTACAACAAAGACTTGAGCAAGCTTGACTCGTTCATTCTGCCAGGCGGCTCAGGTCTTGCCGCCGGTCTTCACCTGGCCCGCACTGTCGTGCGCCGAGCCGAGCGCGCAACCTGGCACGCAATCGAGTCATACGGCACCGAGCCTGCCAAGAAGGGCCACCACAACGGTGGCGTAAACATTCTTGCGGTCAAGTATTTGAAC
>JBEGKM010000101.1:0-4420 GCA_041184065.1 Actinomycetota bacterium | reverse complement strand
GGTCTAGAAATCGGCGGTCGAGTAATCACCTCAGAGCACGCCTTGCAGCTTGATTTTGTACCTAACAAGGTGATCGTTCTTGGTGGTGGCGTTATCGGTGTTGAGTTCGCTTCGATCTGGCGTTCATTCGGCGCTGAAGTAACCATCGTTGAGGGCCTACCAAGCTTGGTTCCGAACGAAGACCCTTCGGTTAGCAAGGCACTCGAGCGTGCGTTCCGCAAGCGCGGCATCGACTTCAAGACCGGTGTTCGTTTCTCAGGCGTAGAGCAGCACGAAAACGGCGTAGTAGTTTCACTTGAGTCTGGCGAGAAGCTAGAAGCAGAACTCATGTTGGTTGCTGTTGGTCGAGGACCAAACACTGCAGGTCTTGGCTACGAAGAGCAAGGCATCAACATGGACCGTGGTTTCGTCCTGACCAACGATCGCCTACAGACCAACATTCCGGGCGTATACGCAGCCGGTGACATTGTTCCTGGCCTACAGCTCGCACACCGCGGATTCCAGCAAGGTATCTTCATCGCCGAGGACATCGCTGGCTTGAACCCAGCCGTTATCGACGAGTCGGGCATCCCGAAGGTTACCTACTGCGAGCCGGAAATTGCATCTGTCGGTCTCACCACTGCTCAGGCAACAGAGAAGTTTGGTGCCGACAACATCTCTACTTATGAATACAACTTGGGTGGTAACGGTAAGAGCCAGATCCTTGGCACCGCCGGTTTCATCAAGTTGATTCGCCAGAACAACGGTCCTGTTGTCGGCGTTCACATGATTGGCTCACGCGTTGGCGAGCAAATCGGTGAAGCACAGCTAATCGTCAACTGGGAAGCATACCCAGAGGACGTCGCATCACTTGTTCACGCCCACCCAACCATGAACGAAGCCATCGGCGAGGCACACCTAGCCCTAGCCGGCAAGCCGCTTCACGCACACGCCTAAGAATTAGAAAGTCCCACAAGGAGCAAATAATGAGCGAATCAGTAGTACTTCCAGCACTCGGCGAGAGCGTTACCGAAGGCACCGTAACCCGTTGGCTTAAGAAGGTGGGCGAGACCGTAGCCATCGATGAGCCACTGGTTGAGGTCTCAACCGACAAGGTAGACACCGAGATCCCATCACCTGTTGCCGGTGTAATTGAGCAGATTCTTGTTCAGGAAGACGAGACCGTAGAGGTCGGCGCAGTTCTAGTTATCATCGGCGACGGTTCGGGCGCCGGTTCAGCTCCTGCTGCCCCGGTTGCAGAAGCCGCACCAGTCGTTGAGGCGCCTGTAGTAGCCGCTCCGGCTCCTGTTGTTGAAGCTCCCGTAGTAGCGGCTCCTGTAGTTTCGGCACCAGTTGTCGCAGCTCCTGTCGTCTCTGCACCAGTTGTGGCAGCACCTGTAGCAGCCGCTCCAGCCGCACCTGCTGCCCCAGTCAGCGATGCAGGTTACGTCACCCCGCTAGTTCGCAAGTTGGCGCAAGAATCAGGCATCGACCTAACCCAGATCGCTGGTACCGGCGTAGGCGGTCGCATCCGCAAGGATGACGTACTGAATGCAACCTCGGTTTCAGTACCTGCGGCAACCGCTTCGGCACCTGCGGCAGCATACGTGCCTGGTGCAGCCTCACCACTTCGCGGCACCACCGAGCCAATGTCACGTCTTCGCAAGGTACTTGCCGAGCGTGCAGTGGCATCTATGGTCTCAACCGCTCAGCTAACCACCGTTGTTGAGGTAGATGTCACCAAGATTGCTCAGCTACGCCAGAAGGTCCAGTCTGCTTTCGTTGCTAAGTCAGGCGGCAAGTTGAACTTCATGCCGTTCTTTGCGCTTGCAGCGGCAGAGGCACTTCGCGTGCACCCAAAGCTGAACGCGACCATCGATGGCGACAACATCGTTTACCACGGTAGCGAAAACATCTCATTCGCGGTTGACACTGAGAAGGGTCTCCTAACGCCAGTCATCCGCGACGCAGCCTCACTAAACATCATGGAGATTGCACAGCAGATCGCCGACAAGGCAGCTCGAACCCGAGCTAACCAGCTAAAGCCAGACGAGTTGGGTGGCGGAACCTTCACTCTCACCAACACTGGCTCACGTGGCGCGCTATTCGACACTCCTGTCGTGTTCTTGCCTCAGGTGGCCATTCTCGGCACCGGCGTGGTGACCAAGCGCCCAGTGGTGGTTACCGACGCAAACGGTCAAGACGCAATCTCGATCCGCAGCATGGTTTACCTAGCTCTTTCATACGACCACCGACTAGTTGATGGTGCAGATGCAAGTCGTTTCTTGGTAGACGTCAAGGCTCGCCTCGAAGACGCGAACTTCGATGCAGTTCTAGGTCTATAAAGTTTCAAGTCAATCTCCCGGTACGCCTTCTGGCTGCCGGGAGATTTTCTTTAACTTCCAACCCGTTGACGACTTTGACCAAGTGACCTGAAATTCCACCGAGGAATTCGCTTCGCGACAATTTGCCCTATAGATAAGTTCTCCCCCGAGATTTTGTTCGTCACTCAACGTCACGAGACCTGAAGCCTCGAGTCCATCCGCGCTTGTTGGATCCACGTCCAAGAGATGTCGCCACAAGCCATCTATAGAACACGAAACGCCGAGGCTGCGGTCAGAGGAGTCCGATGAGCGAATTGAATCCCTGGGCAAGGAAATGCCCGCCCTTGCCTTGTTATCCGGTACAACGAGCCAGAGAGATACAAAGACCGCGATAACCAGGCCGCTAAGACTGTAAATGAGTATCCGCGGCGGCCTTCGTCGCGCTTGCGGCTTCAGCAAATGAGTTTGTGCATGAAGAGAGGCCACCCAATTGCTGTCCAACCTGTTCCTGCGGATGGCTCGAATTTGCTCAAAATCTCTCACCGAACAAGTTTCGGAGTTTCTCGGGCAGGAAATACGACGTGGGTCGATTGTGTTGAGAACCAAGGGGAATCGCCCCCTGTAAAACGATTTAGAATTGTGAAATGCCCGAGTTCCTTACCGCCGGATTGGCCCCTGACTTCGTAGATTACGAAGCAGCTTGGCAACTGCAACGCAGCATCCATGCGGAAGTCTCCTCGGGCGCACGTCCTGACACAGTCATTTTGCTCGAACACATGCCGGTTTACACGGCTGGAAAACGAACAGAAGACCCTGAACGCCCTCAGGATGGAACACCGGTAATCGACGTTGACCGTGGTGGCAAAATCACCTGGCACGGCCCTGGTCAGCTAATCGGATACCCGATCATGCAGCTCCCACGCCCCATTGATGTCGTTGGCTACGTTCGTTGGCTAGAGCAAGTTCTTATTGACTCGATTGCCGAGTTTGGCCTGTATACCGAACGTGTTGAGGGTCGCAGCGGAGTTTGGGCTCCCCTACATGGCTCGCATGTCAAGGTCGCCGCTATTGGTATCCGTGTTGCAGAGCACACCACGATGCATGGGTTTGCGCTGAACTGCAATAACTCACTGCAACCATATGAAACGATTATTGCCTGTGGCATCCGGGATGCCACCGTAAGCACCCTGACCGAACTTCTAGGTCGCGAAATCACCCCTGCTATGGCGGCAGAGGTTGTCCAGAGACATCTGAAAGAGATTGGCAAAGTCAACCTATGACCGACATTCAACCAAAGCCAGAACGCAAACTTCTGCGCATTGAGGCACGAAACAGTGCGGTACCGATCGAGAAGAAGCCGAGCTGGATCAAAACCACCGCCAAGATGGGGCCTGAGTACCAGGCGCTTCAGAAGTTGGTCAAGGGTGAAAACCTTCACACTGTTTGCCAAGAGGCAGGCTGCCCTAACATTTTCGAGTGCTGGGAAGACCGAGAAGCCACATTCTTGATTGGCGGATCCCAGTGCACTCGACGCTGTGACTTCTGCCAAATCGACACCGGTAAGCCAGACAACTTTGACCCGGACGAGCCACGGCGAGTTGGTGACTCTGTCAAGCAGATGGAGTTGCGATACGCAACGGTTACCGGTGTAGCACGTGATGACCTTCCTGACGAGGGCGCCTGGCTTTATGCAGAAACGATTCGCCAGATCCACAAACAGTCTCCAGGAACAGGCGTCGAAATCTTGGTTCCTGACTTTTCGGGAAACCCGGAGCTCTTGCTAAAGGTCTTTGAGTCTGCTCCAGAAGTATTTGCTCACAATGTCGAAACGGTTCCTCGCATCTTCAAGCAAATCCGCCCGGCGTTTACCTATGAGCGATCCCTCGACGTGATCACGCAGGCGCGAAACTACGGGCTGGTGACTAAGTCGAACCTCATCCTTGGCATGGGCGAAACCCGCGAAGAGATCTCTCAAGCCATGCAGGACCTTTTCGATGCCGGCACTGACATTTTGACGATCACCCAATACCTTCGTCCTACTCCGAAGCACCACCCAGTTTCACGCTGGGTCAAGCCAGAAGAGTTCGTTGAAATGAAGGAAGAGGCTGAAGAAATCG
>JBEGKM010000100.1:0-4425 GCA_041184065.1 Actinomycetota bacterium | reverse complement strand
GCAAATGGGAGGGTGCCAAAATTGCCAAGAGTGTTGAGCGCTGGCAAACCATAGTTGGTGAAGCGGCAAAGCAGGCGCTGCGCGTTTTCGAACCTAAGGTGTCACAGCCGGTCAACTCGAAGCAGCTCGCTAACCTAGTCTCCGATTTCGACACGGTCTTTGTTCTCGATCCAACGGCCGAGGTGGGTCTTGGTTCGCTCATCGACATCAAATCAAACGTTGCAATTGTTGTTGGTCCAGAGGGCGGAATCAGTGAGGCCGAGCTACAGTCGCTTGAAGCGTCTGGCGGCATCAGAGTGCATCTTGGCGAACCAATTCTTCGAACCTCCACAGCGGGTATTGCAGCCATTTCGGTACTTCAGGCCAAACTTGGTCTTTGGGGCTAGTTTCTTAACTGGCAAAAACTAGACTGAATTTAAGATGAATGATTCAAACTGCATTTTTTGCAAGATTGTTAGCGGTGAAATACCCGCCAAGGTTGTCGCCGAAAGCAAGCACGCGATAGCGTTTCACGACATTTCACCGGCGCAAGCGGTTCACGTCTTGGTGATACCTCGCGAGCATCACTCGAACGTTGCCGAGCTATCTTTCGCCCACCCCGAGGCTTTGGTTGATCTCATGCAGTTGGGCAGCAAGATTGCTGACGAACTCACCACTGGGGCATTCAGATTTACCTTCAACACCGGTGCAGAAGCTGGTCAGACTGTTTTTCATGCTCACGGCCACGTTCTAAGCAAAAACCCGAAGTCTTCAATTGACTAGCCCAAAACGCACCGAGAAGCTAACCGTTCAGGGTGTTCCAATGGTTTCTCTTCTAGGAACCGAAGATCGACTCCTAAAGACCCTTGAATCCACCTATCCATCGGTCGAAGTCACAGCGCGAGGAAACCAAATTACTTTGACCGGCCTGGCAACCGAAGTTGCGGCGGCCAAGCAACTGGTTGAAGAATTGGTTGAGTTGATCGCTGCCGGTCAAGAGTTAGGGCCACAAGAAATTACTCGCTCTGCAAAATTGATTGAAGATCAGGTTCGTCCTGCTGAAGTTCTTAGCCAAAGCATTCTCAGCTCACGTGGCAAGAACATCCGGCCAAAGACTCTCGGTCAAAAGACATACGTCGACGCAATTGACTATCACACAGTTGTTTTCGGTATCGGTCCGGCCGGAACGGGAAAAACCTACCTTGCGATGGCTAAAGCCGTTCAAGCCTTGCAACGCAAAGAGGTAAGTCGAATCATCTTGACCAGACCTGCAGTTGAGGCGGGTGAGCGACTGGGCTTTCTTCCGGGCACGCTTACCGACAAGATCGACCCCTACCTGCGCCCGCTCTTCGATGCTTTGCACGAGATGCTCGATCCCGAAACTGTACCAAAGCTAATCGCAGCAGGAACGATCGAAGTTGCGCCCCTCGCGTACATGCGTGGTCGCACGCTTAATGATTCATTCATCATTCTCGACGAGGCGCAAAACACCACTCCGGAGCAGATGAAGATGTTTCTGACCCGCCTCGGTTTCAACTCAAAAATGGTGATCACCGGCGACATTACACAGGTCGATCTTCCGACCGGTTCGTCTGGCTTGCGCACTGCAGTAGAGGTTCTCAAAGATGTCGAAGACATGCATTTCGCACAACTAACCTCGGATGACGTTGTCAGGCACAACCTTGTAGCCAAGATTGTTGACGCCTACACGCGCTTTGATGAAACACAAATTGCGAAACAGGTTGCAAAAAAATCCGCCGATGAAAGTCGCGCCAGGGGAGATAGAAAATGAGCATCGAAATCAGTAACGAAACCGACATCGTCGTCGATGAGGTGCGGGTTCTGGCTCTGGCTACCCATGCGCTCGACTACATGAAAATTCACCGAGATGCCGATTTGGCCATTGGGTTCATCGATGAGGCGCCGATGGAGGTCTTGCACGTCGAATGGATGGATGAGCCCGGCCCCACTGACGTGCTTAGCTTTCCCATGGATGAGTTAAGGCCTGGTAGCGAAGGGCAATTAACGCCACCTGGGCTTTTGGGTGACATAGTAATTTGCCCGCAAGTTGCGGCCACTCAGGCCGAGGTCGCCGGTCACGCGACCGTAAATGAAATTCTTTTGCTCACGACCCACGGTATTCTTCACCTTCTTGGTTTCGATCACGCCGAACCCGAAGAAGAGAAAGAAATGTTTGGTTTGCAGCGCGAAATTCTCGAGTCTTTTTACGCCTTCGAAAGTAATGTTTAGTGATTATTTTCGCCACCTGGCTGGCCGCTTTTTTAGCCATAGCAACGACGCTTATTGCAATCGTTAAGGCCGCACTTGAGCACGATGAAGATGAGGCTGAAAAGGCCGAATCACTCAGTTTTTTGAGGTTGGGGCTCACCGCGTTATTCGGCATCGTGATTGGTCAAATAGCCGTTGGTTTACCTTATGCCTGGTGGCTAAATTCGGCCGTAGCGGTTGCTATCGTTCTTGCGCTAATTCTTGGCTCTCAACTGCTAAGCACCAAGATCGGTCACAAAGCGCTCGGAGCCTGGTTTTTGAAAACAGTGTCGCCGTTGGTTCGATCTTGGCACCTGCTTTTCACTCCCATTTCACTACCTAAAGAAGATGAACCCGAAGAGTTTGAGCAAGAACTTCTTGATTCGGTCGAAGAATTCGGCGAAACGATCGTGCGCGAAATCATGGTGCCGAGAATCGACATGGCGACTGTTTCTTTCGATGCGACGGTCGAAAAGGCCATGACTATTTTCTTGCAGCGCGGTTATTCGAGGCTTCCGATTGTTGGCAAAAATAAAGACGACATCAGGGGAGTGCTTTATCTAAAAGACATCGCGCGGCTACTTCACGAAAACCCCAAGTTGGCAAGCGAGTCTTCGCTAGCAGATTTCGCTCGCAAGGCCGTGTTTGTTCCAGAGTCGAAGCCGGTTGATGATCTACTTCGAGAAATGCAATCGAACTCTACTCACATCGCAATCATCATCGATGAGTATGGCGGCGTTGCTGGGCTTGCGACCATGGAAGACGTGATCGAAGAGATCGTTGGCGAAATTGCAGATGAATACGACAAGGATGTGCCCGACATCGACGACCTTGGGGATGGCCGATTGCGTGTTAATGCGCGCTATTCGCTGGTTGATTTAGGGGAGTTCTTTGAGTTGGAGCTTGAAGACCAGGATGTCGACAGTGTTGGCGGATTGTTGGCTAAAACATTGGGCAGATTGCCGAAGTTGGGTGATCGAGTCGTAGTATCTGGGCTTACTCTGATTGCAGACCGAATGGAGGGTCGCCGAAAGCGACTTATTTCGGTCATAGTTGAAAAAGATTCAAGCCTGGCCGACGCTTTGTCTGCTTTTGAAGATAAAGAGGACAACTAATGGTTGAACATAGGTCTGGATTTGCCTCATTTGTTGGGCGCCCCAATGTTGGCAAGTCAACACTGACCAACGCGCTGGTTGGCGAGAAGATCGCCATCACGAGCGCCAAGCCACAGACCACCCGGCGCGCCATCCGAGGAATTGTTCACCGTGACTACGGCCAGCTGATTTTGGTCGACACCCCGGGTCTTCACAGGCCACGCACCCTGCTAGGACAGCGGCTAAATGACTTGGTCGAACAAACCCTCGGCGATGTCGACGTGATCGGGTTTTGCATACCGGCAAACGAAAAAATTGGTCCCGGAGACAACTTCATCAACGAACAACTCGAAGAATTTCGCAGGGCCAAGCTGGTTGCAGTTATCACCAAGAGTGAGTTGGTGAGCCCAGAACAGCTAGCGGAACAGTTGATTGCAGTCTCTAACTTGCGTGACTGGCGCGCTATTGTTCCGGTAAGCGCCGTTGCAGAAGACCAACTCGAGGTGCTCACCAAGGTCTTGATTGATTTGATGCCCGAGTCACCTGCTCTCTATCCACCTGAGGCGGTCACGGATGAAACCATCGAGAATCGCATTTGCGAGCTAATTCGTGAGGCAACGCTCGAGGGCGTTCGAGATGAACTCCCACATTCGATCGCAGTCACCATCGATGAAATGGCCCAGCGAAAGGGTCGTGACTTGACCGACATCCACGCCAACATTTTCGTCGAGCGCGATTCTCAAAAGGGCATCATCATTGGTCACAAGGGCAGCCGACTGATTGACGTAGGAAAGCGAGCGCGCCTCGAAATTGAGACGTTGCTAGGTACCAAGGTTTACTTGAGTTTGCGAGTGAAGGTTGCCAGTGAATGGCAGCGCGACCCGAAACAATTGGGCAAACTCGGGTTCTAAGGTGCTAACCTAAAAACGTGTTCTTCGGTCTCCTACTTATTGGCCGCGGCGAGGCCTAAACCGGCCTTCCTCGTCGCGGAGCCTTCTGCTGGCTGACCACCTAAACACAAGGAAGACCAAAAATGAAAAACACTCAGCGCCCATCTGGCATGCCGGTTCACAAATACCAGCCC
>JBEGKM010000099.1:0-4436 GCA_041184065.1 Actinomycetota bacterium | reverse complement strand
AGTAAGCAGAGCGAGCGCAATCGGCCCCATCTCATAGTGCTGACCGGCTGTGGTGATTTTGCCGCGAACCACATCGGTGCCGGCAACAAATACTTCGTCGCCAACCTGGGGCAGGTCGTGGCCCGAGCCATCGAGGTGCAAAAAGGTGAGCCTGCGCGGCGGGTGCCCTAGGTTGTGAACCTTGGCAACGGTTTCTTGCCCGCGGTAACAGCCCTTAGACAGGTGCACCGCTGTCGAAAGCCAGTCCAATTCGTGAGGCAGCGAGCGATCATCGACCTCGTTTGAAATGCGCGGTCGGTGAGCCTCGATTCGAAGCGCCTCGAGAGCCATCAACCCCGCTTTGTCGGCCGAGGCAAGCACAAATTCTAGGTCATCGATGGCAACCAGAGATTCGGTTAGCGGCCACTTTGCTGGTCGGGCCATCGAATAGCGGGCGCCACCTGAAACCACTCCTGGCCAAGGGTCAGACCAAACCAGGGCGATACCGTTTGCCTCGGCGACCTTGGGTGTGGCGCATCCAAGTGAGGCCACCACCGCAAAATCTGCCGAACGGTCCGAGACCTCGACGCGCATTCTAAAAATCATCTTGTTCAACCAGGTCAACATCGCCTCGCGCTTTTCGCCCTCGACAATTAGCCACGCAGCCTGGCCATCGTCAATCAGGTGAATGGCTTGTTCGATGTGCCCGTTGGGGTCAAGCAAAAGAGCTTCGGCGCTTTGACCGGGGGTTAGGTTCTTGACGTTTTGGCTAAGCAGCGAATGCAGCCAGTCAAGGCGATCAATGCCAGAAATTTTGATGATGCCGCGCTCGCCGAGGTAGACCAAAGCCGAACCCTCAACGAGTTTGCGTTGCTCAACCAGGGGGTTGCCGAAGTGCTCGCTTGCGGCGATCAAAATTTACTCCACTCGTTCGAGACGCGCTGATGCATGGGGAATCAACTCGCCACCTGGCAAAGCTATTTCCCAAACCCACAAAAGGGCACCTTCGACCAAGCCATAAAGCCTGGTTGAGTGACGGTAGGTTTTTGCTCCCTCGAAGGCAACGCCTTGAGCAGAAGCTAAGTCGATTCTGGCACCCTTGATTTTGCCGTTGTAAAGCTCGGCAACTCCGCCCGGGTGAAGGGTAGAAACATTGATGTCGAAACCGCCCTCTTTATTGCGCAGCTTCTCAAGGTCTTCGTGAGTCTTTAGCAAAGGTTCGCCGGTGCCCAAAATAAAACCTGGGCCGTGGTCAGCATCTTGAGCTGGTCGAGACAAACGCCAGTAGCCGATTTCGCTTGGCAGTGCGGTTGCGTCGTCGCCAATTAGCTCGGCGCTAGAAACGTATGTGAGGGCATTTGAGCCGTCGTGGTCGAACTCGACTCGCTGCTTAAATTCGCGCTCTAGCGGAGTTTCATCATCGGGGTTCACGCGGTAGCTTATGACTCCGGTGCCCTCCCACTTACCTACAAGAAAGGCAAACGGGGTCAACTCCAGTGGCAGACCCTCTGGAAGAACGAACAACTATTTCTGACCCTTGAACAACTTGTAGAGAACTAGGGCAGATACACCGGCGATTGCCAATGAAGCCAAGACAAGTAGCCCGGTAAAAAAGATTTCAAGTGCTAGCAACATGTAAAAAGTCTAACCTCTCCAAAAAATGAAAGCGGTAGCAATTGCCAAGATCAGATAGCTGCCGCCGCCTACGTAGACCAAACGCCGAACGAAACCCTCGGGCTGAGCCCGGAACAGTTGAATCATAGAGACCAACGCAACCGAGCCAGCCAAGATGGCACCAAAGGCAACCTCGACGTGGTCGTTGGTTGCGGTGTTGAGAACGAGAACGCTGGTAACGATGGCAACAACCACCCAGATCGAAATGATCTCAGCCCAATGATTCTTCACCCTCTAATCATGCCTTAACGCCGCGTTCATGTGGGTCTAGACTTGTGACAAGCGATTTGGAGAGAGAAATGGCTCAACTTTTGGTTTTGACGGCATTTGCCGAAACCGAAGTTCTGCCTGCGCTCGGATTCTTGAGCCACCGCGTTCGCAAAATTGCAGCCGAACCGGCAAGCCTAGTTAACGCCCCCGGCCACGACCTGATTTTTCTAGATGCTCGCCGAGATTTAGCCGGCGCAAAATCACTTGCCAAGATTCTTGTAACCACCGGCACCTCTGCCCCGATCATTCTGGTGGTCTCTGAGGGTGGCCTGGCCGCCATTTCAAGCGAATGGGGTGCAACCGACATCATTCTAGATGGTGCAGGTCCTGGCGAAATTGATGCGCGCATTCGCCTAGCCATCAGCCGCGCCACCGCCGTCGACAAAGACGAACGAATTCACGCCTCTGGGGTTGTGATTGACGAAAACAGTTACTCGGCAAAGGTGCATGGCAAACCTCTAGACCTCACCTACAAAGAATTCGAGCTGCTGCGCTTTTTGGCTCAACACCCGGGTCGAGTCTTTACCCGCGAGCAATTGCTCAGTGAGGTGTGGGGCTACGACTACTTTGGTGGCACCCGCACTGTAGATGTTCACATTCGCCGCCTACGCGCCAAGCTTGGCGACCTAGAGTCGCTCATTGGCACCGTGCGAAACGTTGGCTATCGATTCAACGTCGAAGACCAAAACGAAATGGCCGATTCTCTATAACGCGTTAACCCGCCGGCAACCCTGGCGTGGCAAGATTGCTCTATGTCTTCTGAAGAAACAATGGCAATTTCGCTGCCCGACTTTGGCACCGAATTTCCGGCTGATCGCTATCTCGACCGCGAGCTCAGCTGGCTTGCATTCAACCAGCGCGTGCTCGAACTTGCCGAAGACCCAAATCTTTACCTTCTAGAACGTGTTAATTTTCTAGCAATCTTTGCCTCAAACCTCGATGAGTTCTTCATGGTTCGTGTGGCCGGGCTAAAGCGCAGAATTGCCACGGGTCTTGCCGTCACCTCTAGTTCTGGCCTCTCGCCACAAGAGGTGCTCAGCGAGATAAGCCGCGAGGGCCACCGACTTCAAGAGCGCCACGCTGCCCTGTTCATCGAAGACATCAAACCGCGAATGAAAGATGCCGGCATTCACATCGTGCGCTGGTCGGCACTCGAAGATGCCCAAAAGTCTGCCCTTCACGATTATTTCCAAAATCAAATCTTCCCGGTGCTCACCCCGCTGGCAGTCGATCCAGCGCACCCGTTCCCATACATCTCTGGCCTGTCGCTCAACCTTGCGGTTGTGGTTCGAAACAATGACACGGGTAAAGAGCACTTTGCTCGTGTCAAGGTTCCGCCACTACTTCCTCGCTTTGTTCGCATCCCCGGCAACACCGGTGTCGCCGATGCCCGCTTCGTGCCGCTCGAAGACATCATCGGTGAATTCTTGGGCCTTTTGTTTCCGGGCATGCAGGTGCTGCAGCACCACACCTTTAGAGTCACTCGAAACGAAGATCTTGAGGTCGACGAAGACGAAGGCGAAAACCTGCTTCTTGCCCTCGAAAAAGAGCTTTTGCGCCGTCGCTTCGGCCCACCGGTTCGCCTCGAAGTTGCCAACGACATAAACCCTGAGGTGCTTGAGCTACTGATTCGCGAGCTCGACATCTCAGACGAGGATGTCTATCACCTACCGTCACCGCTAGACCTAACCGGCTTGTTTGAGATCGCATCACTGAAGCGCCCGGATCTTCACTACCCGCCTCACCAGGTGATCACCAATCGCTTTTTGAAACCGGTTGAAGACAAAGATGTGAGCATTTTTGCCGCCTTGCGCCAGCGCGATATTTTGCTTCACCACCCATACGAGTCATTCTCGACCTCGGTTCAGGCTTTTGTTGAGCAGGCAGCTGCCGACCCGAAGGTTTTGGCCATTAAGCAGACGCTTTATCGCACCTCGGGTGACTCACCGATTGTTGATGCCCTAATTGCCGCCGCCGAAGCCGGAAAACAGGTGCTCGCCCTAGTTGAGATTAAGGCGCGGTTCGACGAACAAAACAACATCGCCTGGGCTCGCAAACTTGAGCAAGCCGGCGTTCACGTGGTCTACGGCATTGTTGGACTCAAAACCCACTGCAAACTTGCCCTGGTGATTCGCCAAGAGGGCAACCAGCTTCGCCGCTATTGCCACATTGGCACCGGCAACTACAACCCGAAGACCGCAAGATTCTATGAAGACTACGGTTTGCTAACTGCTCGCGAATCGGTTGGCGAAGACCTAACCAAGCTCTTCAACCAACTTTCGGGTTATGCGCCAGAGGCCGAGTTCAAGTCGCTTTTGGTTTCGCCTAACGGTGTTCGCGATGGCTTGGTTGAGCGCATCGATCGAGAGATCGCTCACAAGGCAGCCGGCAAACCAGCGAAGATTCTGGTCAAGGTCAATTCGTTGGTCGACGAACAGATTATTGACGCTCTCTACAAGGCATCTTGTGCAGGTGTCGAAGTTGATATCTTGGTTCGCGGCATGTGCGCGCTA
>JBEGKM010000098.1:0-4451 GCA_041184065.1 Actinomycetota bacterium | reverse complement strand
GCGATTTAGTTTTCTCGCTTTAGGGAGTGACTCCAGGAGCACGGGGTCTTGCGCTAGCGGCGCTGACAAACCTGCAGCCACGCGCGGCACAAGCTCGAGTAGCCCAGAAATGCCGAGGGCAGTGAGCCGCTTCAGTAGTGAGCCCGAGTTCTCCCCTGGCTCGATTTGCGTCGGAATTTGCATGTGCACGGGGCCCGTGTCCATACCTTCATCCAGTTGGAAAATGGTGATGCCAGTCTCCCGTTCGCCCGCCCAAATGCTCGACTGCACGGGTGAGGCTCCGCGCCAGGCTGGCAGCAGACTGTAATGAATGTTGATCCAGCCGAGCGATGGGGTTGCAAGCGCTTCGGCTTTCAGGAGCGCACCGTATGCCACGATGACCCCCAAATCCGGCTTGAACGACTTGAGCTGCTCAACGGTTTCGGATTCGACCTTTGCCGCTTTGATCACCGGAATTCCTAGGCGTTCTGCAGTAACCGCTACTGGTGACGGCGTAAGAATTCTCTTGCGTCCCAAAGGTGCGTCGGGTCTTGTGAGAACGGCAACGACCTCAAGCCCACCAGCTACCATGGCTGCAAGGGTTGCCTCAGCGTTGGCAGGTGTGCCAGCAAAAACTATTCTCAAACCGAACCTCTCGAAGTTCTAGATTACTTCGGTGTCATCCATGTTTATCTTGATTGGGCGCATTGCGCGACCCGACTTCAAGCTAACCCTGCGATGCCCAGCAGTGCTCTGCAAAACCTGCGCCTTCAGCAGTGCCGCAAGAGCAGCGCCTTGGCCATATTCATACTTCAAAAGCGCACGCCAATCGGCATTGGCTCCAGCGCTTTGGACTGGCATGGGCCCAAGTATTTCTATTCCCGGTTTTCCGGTTAGTTCACCAAGCACCTTGTCAAGCAGATCCCTTTCTCCCGAAAGCGATGCCATGCGAATTGCCGGCGGGAACCGTAGTTCGCGTCGTTGATTCAGTTCGTGTGCGGAGATTTCCGTTTGCTTCCATTCGCTGAATTTCTGGCCAAGGACGCCAGGTAATCCAACCGCAATCGCTTGTCCTTCCCCGGACATCAGCGCTACCGCGTTGGACCAAACGCGAATGGCATCCTCTGAAGCTCGCAGTGAATCTCGGGCTTGCAATTCGGCACAATCGAGAAGGACCAAGGCAGAATATCCAGATTTGGCCCTCGGTTCCGCACCTGGCGTAGCAACCACAATGCAATTCGAGCTATCTACCCACTCAATTGGATTCTCGCCATTGGATTCGATAATTCTCGTGCCCGGAAAGGCCTTACCGAACTCGGCTATCGTCCTGGTTGCACCAGGTTTGCCTGGCCGCAGTTGGCGACCACCACAGCCGGTACAGGTGAAATTCAAGTTTGTCGAGTAACACCACCTGCATCGAGGCTGCTGTTTGGCGTCGATCCAAAGCGGCCCGTTGCAAGAGTGGCACTTCGCCCGTTCAGAGCACTTGGCGCAATAAGAACTCTTTGAAAAGCCTTTAGAAGAGACTTGCACTAGAACTGGTCCGGCTAATAGGCCGTTTCGAATCGTTTGCCAAGCCAATCCATCAACGCGACTCTCGGTATCGGTTACTAGGATTTTCGGTGCAAACTTCTCGACCTGATCCTCGAGATAACCAATTTCAACCAATCGTTGAATTTCACTCGATCTCGAGTGTGATGAAAAGACGAGCGAGCACTCTTCGAGGCTTTGGCGAATGAGAGCCACGTCGCGTGTGTTCGAATAAGGCGAGGTTGGTTCGACGTGACTCGAGTCGGCATCGTCCCATACGCACATCAGACCGAGATTCTGAATCGGAGCATAGATCGCTGCGCGATTTCCAACCACAACGTGCGGCCCTGGCTCTAGGCACTGCAGGAACGATGCGTACCTTTTTGAATTGGTTCTGTCCGCGGAGTAATCGACCAGGTTTGAGCCGAGCTCAGTTGCCAGCAGAGCGCTTTTGAAAACGTTGAGATCTCTAAAGTCGGGCAGGCAGACAATGGTCGATCTATTTTGAGCCGCCTGTGTTCTAATCAAGTCGAAAAAGTATGTGCACCATTGCGGAACGCCGTTTGTGGCACTTGGCGCAGCCAGGTGGGCTATTTTTTTGGCTGCAGTTTTTTGCGTTGGTGAGGTTGTTTTCAACGAAATACTTGGCTGACTCTCTAGCCAGCGCTTTTCAACGGCCACCGACCTGGTCGGAACTGCCAGCTTGAGCACATCGTTGAGCGTTGCGGCTTGGCGGTCGGCCACTGCCCTAGCTAGGTCGTAAATATTTGGGGCTAAAGCGGGAAGAGTGGATACTAGGGTACTTAGTGACGCCAGTTCACCTTTGAATTCGGCAGTTTGGTTAAGCTCAACCACGAACCCGTCAGTTTGGGATGCTGCTCGACCGAATGGGACTCGAACTCTTGAGCCCACGGTGATGGCTGTGGCAAGTTCTTCGGGAACCTCGTATTCAAAAGGTTTATCAAGTTGCGGAAGTGGTGAATTGATCACCACTTTCGCAAAAAGACTAGCCATTTGCTGCCGAGCGGAGTGCTT
The DNA here is from genome assembly GCA_041184065.1 of Actinomycetota bacterium. Lineage (GTDB taxonomy): Bacteria > Actinomycetota > Actinomycetes > Actinomycetales > Microbacteriaceae > Rhodoluna. Next base: position 1,907 of record JBEGKM010000098.1, on the reverse strand, counting down.
CGGCTCGGTTGGTTGATTCCCAGGTGAACTCTGGTAGCTCTCGACCAAAGTGACCATAACTTGAAGTCTTTGAATAAATCGGACGAAGAAGGTCAAGCTCTTCGATGATGGCTTTCGGACGCAAATCAAACACGGTGTTGATCGCCTTCACAATGGCATCATCTGAGACTTTGCCGGTGCCGAAAGTTTCAACATACAAACCAACCGGGCGGGCAACACCAATGGCATAAGCAACCTGAACTTCGGCACGATCAGCCAAACCAGCAGCAACAACGTTCTTGGCAACCCAACGCAAGGCGTAGGCTGCCGAACGGTCAACCTTTGACGGGTCTTTACCCGAGAAAGCACCACCACCGTGACGGCTAGCGCCACCATAGGTGTCAACAATGATCTTGCGACCGGTTAAACCGGCGTCACCCATCGGGCCACCGATCTCAAACTTGCCGGTTGGGTTCACAAACAGTTTCACGTTAGAAAAATCAAGCCCAGTCGATTCAAGAATCGGGTTGATCACCGAAGCAGTCATTGCGTCAACAATCTCAGCATGGCTAACACCAGGGTTGTGTTGAGTCGATAACACAACAGCCTCTATTGTTTTAGGAACGGTACCCTCATAGCCAACGGTTACCTGGGTTTTGCCATCAGGGCGAAGAAAAGAAACCTGGTTGGTTTTGCGAACAGAAGCCAAACGTTCTGAAAGCCGATGCGCCACGCTAATCGCGGTTGGCATCAAAGTTGGGGTTTCGTTTGTGGCATAACCAAACATGATGCCCTGATCGCCGGCACCCTGTGAATCAAAGCGGTCAGCTGAAGCACCAACGCGGGTTTCGTGACCGGTATCAACACCCTGAGCGATGTCTGGAGATTGTTGACCGATCGAGATCGAAACACCACAGCTGTCACCATCGAAACCGATATCTGAACTGGTGTAGCCGATCTCGCGAATCTTTTCACGAACCAGGCGAGGAATCTCAACATAACCGGAGGTAGTAACCTCACCGGCAACATGCACCAAACCGGTGGTGACCATGGTTTCAACCGCAACACGCGAGTTTGAGTCTTGTTCGAGCATTGCGTCGAGAATCGTGTCTGAAATTTGGTCACAGATTTTGTCTGGGTGACCCTCGGTGACAGATTCAGAAGTAAAAAGACGCAGATTGCTCATAATCATCTAAGTATATCGCTACCCGGCGACAATGATCCCGCGAGTTACTCTAAGCGAATCGCGAGCTCATCGAGAATCGCATTAGCAACAGTTGTTTTTGAGCCGGTTGACTCGCCAATTTGTCCAGCCTGATCGACGATGACAACGGTGTTTTTCTCGGCTCCAAAAACCGCGCCCCCGGTGACATTGTTTGCAACCAACAGGTCGCACCCTTTGGCTTTGATCTTTTTAAGAGCCAATTCAATGAGGTCAGCTTGCTTCTCGACAGTTTCGGCAGCAAAACCAACCACTACCGTTTTTAGGCCGAGGTCGGTGATTGACTGAGTTGCACTAGCGAGTATGTCTGGATTGGCAACGAGTTCGAGTTTCAAACTGTGGCCAAGATCAATCTTCTTAAGCTTCGTAGTCGACTCGGTTGCCACGCGGTAGTCAGAGACCGCGGCTGCCATGATGAGCGCGTCTTGAGTTTGAAGCCGTTCCATCAAGGCGCCTTCAAGCTCGCTAGCAGTCGCAACTGAGATGAATTCATCAACGCCTTGGTCTGGTTGCGAAATGTTTGCGCCAATTAGAGTGACATATGCGCCACGGCGCTTTGCCTGCATTGCCAACGCGACACCTTGCTTGCCGCTCGATCGATTGCCGATGAACCTAACCGGGTCGATGGGTTCTAGAGTGCCGCCGGCAGTAATAAGAACTCGCTTACCGAGCAGGTCTCGGTTTGCGGTGAGCGCCAGTGCGGCGG
>JBEGKM010000097.1:0-4559 GCA_041184065.1 Actinomycetota bacterium | reverse complement strand
GATATAGGGGTTGCACATAGAAAACTATCCACATCTAGTGTAGAAACACGGTTTTTCTGTGGATAACTAATAAGAACTTGTGAAGAAGGGGAGGAAAGTACGGTGCATTGCCCGTTTTGTCGTTACCCAGATTCAAGAGTGACTGATTCGCGAACTTCGGATGATGGTTCGTCGATCCGCCGCCGCCGCCAATGCCCAGAGTGCAACATGCGTTTCAGCACAACCGAAACCGCCAGCCTCACCGTGGTCAAGCGCAGTGGAGTGACTCAACAGTTCAGTCGAGACAAGATCGTCAACGGCGTGCGCAAGGCATGCCAGGGGCGTCCGGTCTCGGAATCAGACTTGGCACTGTTGGCCCAAACCGTCGAAGAGTCGGTTCGAGCCACCGGTGCCGCCCAGATCGAAGCCAATGACATTGGTCTAGCGATTCTGGAACCGCTACGAAAGCTTGACGAAGTTGCTTTCATGCGCTTCGCGAGTGTTTACCAAGGATGGGAAACACTCGAAGATTTCGAGGCGGCAATTAGCGTCTTGAAGGTAAACCGAGATTCGTCGGTTGCCTCATCGGGGGCAATGAATCAATAGCTTCGGCAACGCTCAGGCGCTACCAAAGATTTCAACAAATTCAGAACAACATCAACGAAAGGCAAAGCAGTGACCGACACCACAGCTTTCACTGGTTCCACCGGAACCGGTAAGGGTCTCACCATCAACCGCATCTACACCACCGAAGGTGTGCACCCGTATGACCAGGTCAACTGGGAGTATCGCGACGTTGTTCAGACTAACTGGCAGACGGGCGAGACAATCTTTGAGCAGCGCGGCGCAGAGTTCCCAGACTTCTGGAGCATCAACGCCAGCACCATCGTTACCACCAAGTACTTCCGTGGAGCAATGGGAACCCCAGAGCGCGAGTACAGCCTTCGCCAGCTAATCAACCGCGTCGTGCTTACCTACACTCAGGCAGGTCGCGACCACGGTTATTTTGCTTCAGAGGACGACGCCGTCATCTTCGAGCACGAGCTCACCTACATGTTGCTAAACCAGGTCTTCAGCTTCAACTCGCCGGTATGGTTCAACGTCGGTACCAAGAGCCCGCAGCAGGTTTCAGCCTGCTTCATCCTCTCGGTAGATGACTCGATGGACTCAATCTTGAACTGGTACCGCGAAGAGGGAATGATCTTCAAGGGTGGTTCAGGCGCAGGTCTAAACCTCTCCCGTATTCGTTCGTCTAAGGAACTTCTAAAGGGTTCAGGCGGTTCGGCTTCGGGCCCAGTTTCGTTCATGCGTGGTGCCGACGCATCTGCAGGAACCATCAAGTCTGGTGGCGCAACCCGCCGCGCGGCAAAGATGGTTGTTCTAGACATCGACCACCCAGACATCGAAGAGTTCGTCGAGACCAAGGCCCGCGAAGAGGGCAAGATCCGTGTTCTTCGCGACGCTGGTTACAACATGGAGCTCGGTGGCAAGGACATCAACTCGGTGCAGTACCAGAACGCCAACAACTCGGTTCGCGTAAACGAAGAGTTCATGCTTGCAGTCGAGAATGGCACCGAGTTCGGTCTTCGTGCTCGCACCACCGGTGAAGTCATTGAAACCGTTGACGCACGCGAACTATGGGCCAAGGTTGCCGACGCGGCTTGGGAATGTGCCGACCCAGGCATCCAGTACGACGACATCATCAATGACTGGCACACCACACCTGAGTCAGGGCGCATCACCGCTTCGAACCCATGTTCTGAGTACATGCACCTAGACAACTCGAGCTGTAACCTCGCAAGCTTGAACCTATTGAAGTTCTTGAACCCAGATGGTTCGTTCGACACCGACAAGTTCATCAAGGCAAACGAGCTCATCTTCACCGCGATGGACATCTCGATCTGCTTCGCAGACTTCCCAACCGAGAAAATCGGCGAGACCACCACCGCGTTCCGTCAGCTAGGAATCGGTTACGCCAACCTTGGTGCATTGCTAATGGCAATTGGTGTTCCTTACGACAGCCAGGAAGGTTTCGCGCTAGCCGCAGGAATCACCTCACTCATGACTGGCACCGCCTACCGTCGCTCGGCAGAACTTGCTGGAGTAGTGGGGCCGTACGCTGGTTTCGCCAAGAACAAGGCTGGCCACGAGCGCATCATGGGCAAGCACGAATCAGCAAGCCACCAGATTCGTTCGGCTAGTGCAATTGACGTGCCTGTTATTGAGGCCGCTCAAGAGCAGTGGGCTCTAAACAGCCTGATTGGTGAGGCCAACGGCTGGCGTAACTCGCAGGCCTCGTTGCTTGCACCGACCGGAACCATCGGCTTCATGATGGACTGCGACACCACTGGTATCGAGCCTGACTTCTCACTAGTGAAGTACAAGAAGCTCTCAACCGGTGGCTCGATGCAGATCGTCAACCAGACCATTCCGTTCGCTCTTCACCGTCTTGGTTACTCGCAAGAGACCATCGAGGCGATTGTTGACCACATCAGCGCCAACGGTCACGTAGTCGACGCTCCAGGCCTAAAGCTCGAGCACTACGCGATCTTCGACACCGCGGTTGGTATTCGTGCAATCGAGCCAATGGGTCACGTTCGTATGATGGCAGCGGTTCAGCCGTTCCTTTCTGGCGCAATCTCTAAAACCGTCAACATGCCAGAGACCGCGACTCGTGAAGAAATTGCAGACGTCTACTTCCAGGGTTGGAAGATGGGTCTAAAGGCTCTAGCGATCTACCGCGACAACTGCAAGGTTGGCCAGCCGCTTTCAGACGCCAAGGCAAAGACCGCAGACAAGGTCGAAGAGCTTCCAGCTTCGAACGCAACCGTTCCTGGTCTATCGCACCCGGTTCGCAAGCGCCTACCTAAGTCACGTCCTTCATCGACCACCTCGTTCACCGTTGGTGGCGCAGAGGGTTACATGACCGCGGGCTCATACCCAGATGGCGGCTTGGGCGAGGTCTTCTTGAAACTCGGCAAGCAGGGGTCAACCCTCGCCGGTGTGATGGACGCCTTCTCAATCGCAGTTTCGATTGGCCTACAGTACGGCGTTCCTCTAGAGACCTTCGTGCAGAAGTTCACCAACGTATCGTTCGAACCAGCCGGTCTGACCGATGACGCAGATGTTCGCATGGCCAAGTCGCTGATGGACTACATCTTCCGTCGTCTGGCACTGGACTACTTGCCATTCGAAACACGCAGCTACCTTGGCATTCACACCGCAGCCGAGCGTTCGGCGGCACTAGACGCAAACGCGGCCTACACCGGCCCGGTCGCGATTGTGCCAGAAGCAGCGGTTGCAGTTGACCAGGCAATCGAAGCGATTGCCGAGGCAGTCGCAGAGGTCGTCTCAGCTCCACAGCCAGTCGAGATCACTCGCAAAGAGGTCCACTCTTCAGCTGAGTTGTTTGAGATGCTGCAGGGCACCGAGTCAGACGCTCCACTTTGCTTCAGCTGTGGCATCAAGATGCGACCATCGGGCTCATGCCACGTGTGTGAAGGCTGTGGCTCGACCTCTGGTTGCAGCTAAACCCTGATCTACAAAATCGGTCCCTTCCCATGCGGGAAGGGACCGATTTCTTTAACCCAGTCACGCTAAAGTCTGGATCGCTTGAGGCTGATCACTCAGAAGCCTGAGGTAACCTTGGGATGTGCTCTATCGCCTAATATTCAAATTATTTTTTGCCAAACTGGACCCTGAGTTTGCCCACCACATAGGTATGTTTGGCATTCGATTTGCGGGTGCAATCGGCCTGACCAAACTCGCTCGACTTCAGTCGAGTGGTAGGGGAGCGGTTCAGGCATTTGGTCTGCACTTTGACGCACCCTTTGGTGTAGCGGCTGGATTTGACAAAAATGCCGTTGCCATCAAAGCGCTGGGTGACCTTGGGTTCTCTCACGTCGAAATTGGCACCGTAACCGCAATCGCCCAGACCGGCAACGAAAAGCCACGTCTGTTTCGCTTGATTCAAGATCGTGCACTCATCAACCGAATGGGTTTCAACAACCAGGGAGCCGAAGTGGTCGCCAAGAGATTGGCGAAGCTAAGAAAAAAATCGCCAGGTAGGCTTCCGATTATCGGTGTAAATATCGGCAAGAGCCGAGTCGTCGAGGTAGAAAACGCAGTCGAAGATTACCGTCAAAGCGCTAGGTTGCTAGCGCCGTTGGCCGACTACATCGCCGTAAACGTCTCGTCGCCCAACACTCCAGGCCTTCGTTCACTGCAATCGGTTGAAGCTCTACGCCCTATTCTTCAAGCCGTTCAAAACGAAGCCGGTGGAAAGCCGGTGTTGGTCAAGATCGCCCCAGATTTGGCTGACGAGGATGTCTTGGCAGTTGCCGATTTAGCTCTCGAGATGGGCCTCGCCGGTGTTATCGCAACCAACACAACCATTTCTCGTGCGGGCCTTACCACGTCTGCAACGGCGGTCGATGCGATTGGTGCGGGCGGCCTTTCGGGTGCACCGTTGAAGGCGCGTTCTGTTGAGGTCCTGAAGCTCCTAGTCGGCCGCCTTGAAGGCAAAGCAGCCGTAATTTCGGTCGGTGGCATCGAAACGGCTGCCGAGGCGCAGCAGCGCC
>JBEGKM010000096.1:0-4630 GCA_041184065.1 Actinomycetota bacterium | reverse complement strand
CCTGGGTCATCGGTTTCGTGATATCCAGCGGCAGCTCCTTTCTGATCGACCTGCATAAAACATGGATTCTTGCCACTGGGAACTTGGGTCAGGATTGTTCCAACCATTCCCGGAGTCTTAGGGTCAGTGCAGTGATCCATAGGGCCGAGGTTATACATGGCTCGGTAATCCTTGATGTCTTGATATGCAGACTCAGAATGATAGGCGCTGACAACAGCAATCACCTTGAATCGGGCGCCGGTTTCGGTGATCGAATACGCATAACGCAGTTGGTTCGCCCCGTAGGCGACCCCACCCATCGGCTGCACAAATGCGAGCGGCCGAACCGCGGCTCGAACGCTACCCATCGAAAGGGTTCGCTTGATTGATAGGCAGGCTACTTGCCCCGGTTTCGGTTTAGAGCAGTTGCGTTCATCTTTAATCTGAATCTTGCTCTTGTCGGTCGCCACAGCCGGCGAGGTTAGGGTCAGCGCAAAACCGCCTACGACTAACAGTGATGCTGCCAAAATGCCTAGTGTTTTCTTGGTTTTCATGATCACGAAACTACGGCTGCAGGGCCTCCCACAAGTTCGCCGAAAACCAATCTGTTGATAAAGCTCAAATGAGGGTAGATGTGTAAAACCTCAGGCAAACTAGAGGGGTGGTAAATCCAAATGTGCAGGGCAAGAAGTATCCCGCAACCAACCCATACCTGGTTGGCCGCGAGAAAATCCGCGAGTTCGCCCACGCGGTTAAGTCGACTAACTCGTCGAACCTAGACCTCTTTGCTGCCCAGGCGGCTGGCTATGACGACGTCATTGCGCCGCCAACCTTTGCCGTGGTGATTCAAGAGCGAAGCCTGGCCACAGTTCTTGCCGACCCAGAGGCCGACATCGACTTTAGCCGCGTGGTTCACGGCGACCAGCGATTTATTCACGCTCGCCCAATCGTTGCTGGCGACGAACTCACCAGCGAGTTAGAAGTTGCCAGCGTTAAGTCGCTCGGCGCTCACTCGATGGTGACCTTCGAGACCAAGATTTTTGATGTCAAGAAAGAGCTGGTCTGCACCGCTATTTCGACTCTCGTGGTTCGAGGTGACGAGTAATGTCGCACATCAACATCGCTTCACTCGAAGTGGGCCAGGTTATCGGCACCACCGAATTTTTGCTCACTCGTGATTCGCTGGTTCGCTATGCCGGCGCCTCTGGTGACTTTAACCAAATTCATTACCGCGATGATGTAGCCCAGGTAGTTGGGTTGCCTGGCGTTTTGGCTCACGGAATGCTAACCATGGGTGCCGCGGTTCAGGTTGCGGTCGACTGGGTCGGCGATGCCGGTCGCGTTGTCGATTATCAGGTGCGTTTCACCAAGCCGGTAGTGGTTGACCCGGTTGACGGTGCTGTGTTGGTGGTTACCGGCAAAATTGGCGTCATCGATGCTGAGGCAGGCACGGTTCGAGTAGACCTGCAGGCAGTGTTCAACGAGACCGCGGTGCTTGGCAAAGCCCAGGCAGTCGTGCGCCTCTAACGGCAGCTCATGACCGAAATCACGCCTCTCAGCCAGCTCACCTCGATGCGAGTGGGTGGCCAGCCTGCCGAAATTTACGTAGCGAAGACCCGAGATGACCTTGTCGAACACGCCCTAGAACTTTGGCGTTCAGGCGATGACTGGCTAGTGCTCGGTGGCGGCTCAAACATGGTTGTTGCCGATGATTGCAGCGCTCTGCGGGTCGTAAAAGTTGAGAATCGCGGTATCGAAAACATACGCGGCAAAGATGACTCAAAGGTCACCCTTAGGGTGCAAGCGGGCGAAGACTGGGATGACTTCGTCGCCTACACGGTCGATCAGGGGCTTGCCGGAATTGAGGCGATGAGCGGCATACCTGGAACCGTTGGCGCAGGCCCGGTGCAAAACATTGGTGCCTATGGTCAAGAGCTGAGCGACGTGCTGTTACGGCTCGAATTCTTGGATTACGAAACCCACGAGGCCGCCGTGCTCGATGCCAAGGACCTAGGCTTTGGTTATCGCACCAGCGTTATCAAACGCGGGCGCCCTGGCGTGATTACCTGGGTTGAGCTCGAATTACAAAAACTTGACGGTCTGAGCCGCCCACTGTATTCGACCCAAATTGCCGCGGATCTTGGTGTTCAAATGGGCGATCAAGTGCCGCTGGAGGATGTGCGCAAGAGCACGCTCAAGTTGCGCGCGAGCAAGGGGATGGTTTTGAGCGAAAGCGATCCAGATTCGGTCAGCTGCGGCTCATTTTTTACCAACCCGATCGTGAGCGACAAGGTGGCCCGTACTTTGCCCTCTGACGCACCTCGATGGGAAGACGAAGACGACGAAGGCCTTACAGTGAAACTTTCGGCGGCCTGGCTAATTGAAACCGCTGGCATTGGCAAGGGTTTTTCGCTGCCTGGCTCAGGCGCGGCAATATCTTCAAAACACACGCTTGCGATTGTTAACAAAGGCGGTGCAACCGCTCAGGATGTTCTGCAGCTTGCCAGCTATGTTCAACTTCAGGTGTCAAACCGGTTTGGCATCAACCTGGTTCCTGAACCAAATTTGATTGGGTTTTAACGAAATGGGCCTCTCTTTCGAGAGGCCCATTTTCAATTCACAATTCTTTAGGCGAAAAGCTTCTGAAGGCGCTGAATGCCCTCTAGCAATGGGCCATCGCCTAGCGCATAAGACAATCGAACATAGCCCGATGGGCCGAATGCCTCACCAGGCACCAAAGCAACCTGGGCTTCATCCAAGATGTAATCGCAGAGCTCGAGTGAGGTGTTGATCATTTTGCCGCCCCATTCGCGACCAAGCAGGCCGGTCACATCTGAGTAGACATAGAAAGCGCCCTGCGGCATTGGTGCCACCCAGCCGGCAATCTTGTTTAGTTCGGCAACTGCCAACTTGCGGCGGCGGTCAAACGCCTCGCGCATCGCGACAACTTCGTCTTGTGGGCCGGTTAGCGCGGCAAGCGCAGCCTTCTGCGAAATGTTCGAAACGTTTGATGAAAGGTGCGACTGCAGGTTTCCCGCTGCCTTCATAGCATCGGCAGGGCCGGCCATCCAGCCCAAGCGCCAACCCGTCATTGCATAGGTTTTCGCTACGCCATTTACCAAGATGGTGCGGTCGACGAGCTCGGGAACGGCCTCGGTAATAGAAACCGCCTTGATGCCGTCGTAAACGAGGTTTTGGTAGATCTCATCGGTAACAACCCAGAGACCTTTGTCATAAGCCCAGCGACCAATCGCCTCGGTTTCTTCACGGCTGTAAACCGAACCGGTTGGGTTTGACGGTGAAACGAAAAGTAGCACCTTTGACTTGGGGGTGCGCGCAGCCTCGAGCTGTGCCACGGTGACCTTGTAGTTCTGGTCGGCACCAGCGAACACCTCAATCGGGGTTCCGCCCGCCAGGCGAATTGCCTCTGGGTAGGTTGTCCAGTAGGGGGTAGGCATTAGCACTTCGTCGCCTGGGTCAACAATTGTTGCGAAGGCCTGGTAGACGGCCTGCTTGCCGCCATTTGTAACGACAATCTGCGAAGCCGGGATGTCGGTTCCAGAGTCAATCTTGGTCTTTTGAGAGATAGCTTCGCGAAGTTCTGGCAAGCCAACAGCGGGCGTGTAGCGGTGGCTCTTAGGGTCGCGAACCGCGATGGCCGCGGCCTCGACGATGTGTGCCGGGGTCGCAAAATCTGGCTCGCCGGCGGCATAAGAAATCACCGGAAGTCCCTGAGCCTGAAGAGATTTTGCCTTCGCATCGACCTTGAGGGTCGCCGATTCGGCAATTGAGCCAATACGCTTTGAGATTCTTGGAAAGTCAGTCACGGCAACAAGTCTAGTTTCTCTTTGCATTTCCCGCCCCAAGGCTTTACACTCGTTAGAGGTAGTTTGACAACTTCCGGAGCCTAATCTGGCAAATAAATCATTCTTTAGATTCAATCTAGAAGTGTGTCTTTTGTCGGGGTCTGAAAGTCGAAGAACTAGCCCGTAAAGGGTGGTGGCTCAATTGGTAGAGCATCGGTCTCCAAAACCGAGGGTTGCAGGTTCGAGTCCTGTCCGCCCTGCAAGTTATTTGTTTCAAGAAGAAGGAATGTCTCATGGCAGAAGAGCTAGAGCAGGTCTCCGAAGACCTAGTTGAGCAGGCGAAGGCTGATAAGGCTTCGAAGCGCAACATCATCGGTCGCACCTCTTTGTTCTTTAAGCAGGTCGTGGGCGAACTCAACAAGGTCACTAAGCCGACCTGGGCAGAGCTTCGCAACTACACCGGCGTTGTTTTGGCATTTGTCACCGTTGTCATGATCATCATTTCGGCTCTTGACTGGCTCTTCTACCAGGGTGTTGTTTTCGCTTTCACCCCAACCGCTTAATTAGTAAGGACACACCAAGTGACTGATTCAGAACGCACCGAACTAGAGGCTGTTGCCGATGTTGCGGACGTTGCTGCTGACCAGGTAATTGCAGAAGCCGAAGCAGACTTCGCAGACTTGGCGCTTGACGCGGCTGCCGAGCTTGAGCAAGACCTCGAGTTAGAAGAAGCGATTGCTGAAGTTGCTGCAACCGAGTCTGCAGTGGCCGATGAGGTTTCTGAGGGTTCACCAGCAGACGAAGACCCATACCGCGAGTTCAAGGCAGAGCTTCGTCGTCAGCCT
>JBEGKM010000095.1:0-4637 GCA_041184065.1 Actinomycetota bacterium | reverse complement strand
GATTGACTAAGCCAGAACCAAAGTTGAGTGCCGCAGCGGCTGAACTGAGCAAACTTCGCGGGCTTGGCTTGCTTGCCGAAAGAATGGGAATCGAGCTTTTAGAGCTGAGCGCGGAACGTGCTGTTGCGACTATGCCTGTCGAAGGCAACACCCAGCCGCTGGGCGTTTTGCACGGTGGCGCACACGTGGTGCTCGGCGAAACTTTGGGCAGCTTTGCGGCCAACGTTTGGGCTCATCCAGATTCCGTGGCGGTTGGCATTGAAATCAATGCTTCACACAGTCGTTCCGTCACCAGTGGCAAAGTTACCGCGGTTTGCACAGCCCTGTCTCTCGGACGTTCGCTTACAACCCACGAGATCGTGATTTCAGATGAAGAGGGTCGCCGTCTTTCGACGGTTCGAATCACAAACTTCATAAAGCCCAAAAAGTAGGCTTACTCCTCTTTTGGTGCACCCAACTGCTCGATAACGGTGGTTGCGACCTCTTGCATTGTCAATCTGCGGTCCATTGAAGCCTTTTGAATCCAGCGGAACGCCTCTGGTTCGGTGAGGTTCATCTTTTCGTTCAGAAGGCCCTTAGCGCGGTCAACTAGTTTTCTGGTCTCGAAACGTTCGTTGAGATCTTGAATTTCGGCTTCGAGTGCGGTGAACTGCGCGTGGCGGCTTAGAGCAATTTCAATTGCCGGCATAAGGTCGTTGGGCGTGAATGGCTTAACCACGTAGGCCATAGCGCCCGCCTCGCTCGCTCTGTCAACCAGCTCTTTCTGGCTGAACGCAGTGAGTAAAACCACCGGAATCTTCATCGGTGCGATCTTCTCGGCTGCGGTAATGCCATCCATGTTTGGCATCTTGATATCCATAACCAAGAGGTCTGGCTTGTGCTGCTCGCAGAGGGCCACGGCTTGTTCGCCATCCCCTGCTTCGGCAACAACGTCGAAACCATACTCGCGAAGGGTCTCAACAATGTCCATGCGAATGAGAGACTCATCCTCTGCCACGATTACTCTGCGCTGCGCTGCTGCATCTGCCATGGCAACAACCTTATTGGTTAACCACTCGATTTATCTAAATAAAAACTTTCAACTAGGATTTACTGGTTATCACTTGCCGAAGTGGCGAAATGGCAGACGCGGAGCACTCAAAATGCTTTTCCGAAAGGAGTGCGGGTTCAAGTCCCGCCTTCGGCACCAAAAAAGAAGAAATCCCTCCCCTTTGCGGGGAGGGATTTTTCATTGCTTGGATTACTTTCGGCCGTAACCAGGAGCAGCCTCGTTGACTGCATCGCCAACGCGATGAACGCGAAGCGAGTTGGTTGAGCCGGGGATGCCAGGCGGGGTTCCGGCAACGACGACTACTTCTTCGCCAACCTTTGCCATGCCTTCGGCAATCACGATCTCATCAACCTGGTGCATCATTTCATCGGTGTGCTTGACCGGTGCTACCAGGTATGAGTGGGCTCCCCAAACCAACGAAAGCTGGTTGCGAACAGACTCGCTAGGGGTGAAGGCGATGGTTGGAACCGACGAACGCAAGCGTGACACGCGACGGAAAGAGTCGCCAGACTCGGTAAACACGCAAACATACTTTGAACCCAGAAGTTCGGCAATCTCGACCGCAGCCAGCGACACAGCACCTGAGTGGGTGTGCGGGCGCGTGCCCAGGTCAGGAATGCGGTCCAGGCCGTTCTCCTCGGTTGACTCGATGATGCGGGCCATTGCCTGAACGGTCTCAACCGGCCACTTGCCCACCGAGGTTTCGCCAGAAAGCATTACTGCGTCGGCTCCATCAAGAATTGCGTTTGCGACGTCTGAGGCTTCAGCGCGGGTTGGGCGCGAGTTCTCAATCATGGTCTCAAGCATCTGGGTTGCAACGATGACTGGCTTTGCCCAACGGCGAGCCAACTCAACGGCACGCTTCTGAACCAAAGGAACATCTTCGAACGGAAGCTCAACACCAAGGTCGCCACGGGCAACCATGATGCCGTCGAAGGCGTCAATGATTTCTTCTAGAGCTGCAACTGCTTGAGGCTTCTCTATCTTTGCGATGACCGGCAGGAACTTGCCCTCTTCGGTCATGATTTCGTGTACACGAACGATGTCGCTGGCGTTGCGAACGAATGACAGCGCAATCATGTCGACGCCCAGACGGATGCCCCAGCGAAGGTCATCTTCGTCTTTCTCAGAAAGCGCTGGAACGTTGACCGCGACTCCCGGAAGGTTGATGCCTTTGTTGTTTGAAACGTAGCCTGGGATCTCGACAACGGTGGTGACGGTGTCGGCGGTAACTTCGGTTGCCTTGAGGGTTACCTTGCCATCATCGATGAGCAGCAAGTCGCCAGGCTTAACATCGCCGCAAAGGCCCTTGAAGGTCGTGCCACAGATTTCTTTGGTTCCCTCAACTTCGTTGATGGTGATCTTGAAAACGTCGCCCTTTTCGAGCATGTGTGGGCCGTTTGCAAAACGAGCAAGACGAATCTTCGGACCCTGCAGGTCAACAAAGATGCCTACTGGCTTACCGGCGTCGGCAGCAGCCTTACGCACTGTGCGATAAATCTCTTCGTGCACGTCGTAGCTGCCGTGGCTGAGGTTCATGCGGGCAACGTCGACACCGGCGTCAATAATGGCGCGGATTTGCTCGTAGCTTGAAGTTGCCGGACCTAGTGTGGCAACAATCTTTGCGCGTCTCATTTGTTCCTTTTTCTGTGGGTTCCTGACCTCGTGATCAAGAAGGTTTGTTTGACTCTTGTTTATTTAGCTGTAAATCGAAATTGGTTGATCGGTTGGCTTGACCGGCTTTGGCAGAACGGTTGAGCCCTCAAGGTACTCATCGATAGCCGCTGCGGCTGCACGGCCTTCAGCAATAGCCCAAACAATCAGGCTTTGACCGCGACCGGCATCGCCCGCAACGAATACGCCATCTGCGTTTGTGGCCCAATTTTTGTCACGCGCCAGGTTGCCGCGCGAATCGAATTCGGTTGCTGACTGCTCTGCAATCGAGTCGCCTTCGACCCCGGTGAAACCCAGTGCCAAAAGAACTAGGTCAGCCGGGATGATTCGCTCGGTGCCGGCCTTTGGAAGACGCTTTCCGTTTACGAATTCGGTTTCTGCAACCTTCACTCCAGTGACTCGGCCGTTTTCGCCAACGAATTCAACCGTTGAAGCTAGATAGCTGCGCTCCCCGAATTCTTCGTGCGCGCTGGCTACCTCGAACAAGGTTGGCATGGTTGGCCAAGGCTGGTTTTCGGTGCGCTCAGTTGGCGGCTGCTTGCCAATTGCCAAGGTAGTGACCGAAATAGCCCCTTGACGGGTCGCGGTGCCTAGGCAGTCTGCGCCGGTATCGCCACCACCAAGAATCACAACGTTCAAGCCATCAGCGACAATCTGAGAGTCAATCGAATCCCCCGCCACAGCGCGGTTGCCCTGGGTTAGGTAATCCATTGCGAAGTGCACGCCAGAGAGTTCACGGCCCGGAATGCTTAGGTCACGGGGTTTGGTGGCACCTGTGGCAACCAGAACCGCGTCAAAGCGTGATCGAAGGTCTTCCCAGGTGATGTCAACCCCGATGTTTACGCCGGCGCGAAAACGGGTTCCCTCGGCTTCCATCTGGGCGATTCGTCGATCGATGTGGTTTTTTTCCATCTTGAAGTCTGGAATTCCGTATCGCAGCAAACCACCGATTCGGTCATCGCGTTCGTAAACCGCCACAGTGTGGCCAGCACGAGTCAACTGCTGCGCAGCCGCCAAGCCAGCAGGGCCAGAACCCACCACTGCAACCGTCTTGCCGGTTAGGCGCTCTGGGGCGTGAGGTTTCACCCAGTCGCTGTCGAAGGCATTATCGATGATCGAGACTTCGATCTCTTTAATGGTTACCGCTGGCTGGTTTATGCCCAGCACGCAAGAGCTTTCGCATGGCGCTGGGCAGAGGCGACCGGTAAATTCCGGGAAATTGTTGGTTGAGTGAAGGCGCTCGATAGCATTCTTGCCGTCATTGCGCCAGACGAGGTCGTTCCACTCGGGAATTAGGTTGCCTAGTGGGCAACCCTGGTGACAGAATGGCACGCCACAGTCCATGCATCGGCCGGCCTGGTTGACGACAACGCCCTGCTCGCGGCGTTCATAGACTTCTTTCCAGTCCATAATTCGAACCGCCACCGGGCGACGCTGAGCAGTCTCGCGCTGGGTGGTTTTTAGGAATCCACGTGGATCAGCCATTGGTGACCTCCAGAATCTCTTGCCAGACAGAATCGCTGTCTGGGTCAATGCCGTTGTCTGTAGCCTTTGCGCGAATTGCCAGAACGCTAGCGTAATCGCGCGGCAAAACCCGGGTGAAGTTCGAAAGTTCCGCCTCGAAGTTTGCAAGGATGCCTTCAGCCAAAACCGAACCGGTCTCCGCGACGTGAAGCTCGAGAATAGCCTTCAAGCGGTTCGCGTCAATAGTTTCGAGTTCACCAATGTGAAGTTCGCCAGCGGTCAATGCCTCGTGGTTGACACGGTCTCCACGCAGTTTGTAGATGTAGGCGACGCCACCCGACATACCCGCACCGAGGTTGCGGCCGGTTCTACCGAGAATTACCGCAACACCACCGGTCATGTACTCGAGTGCGTGGTCTCCACAGCCTTCTGCAACAGCGGTAACGCC
>JBEGKM010000094.1:0-4641 GCA_041184065.1 Actinomycetota bacterium | reverse complement strand
AAACATCCTGCTAAAGCTTCTTCAAGCTGCCGACTTTGACGTCAAGCGTGCCGAAACCGGAATCATCTACATAGACGAAATCGACAAGATCTCTCGCAAGGCCGAGAACCCATCAATCACCCGAGACGTATCCGGCGAGGGTGTTCAGCAAGCCTTGCTAAAGATTCTCGAGGGCACTGTCGCGTCTGTTCCGCCTCAGGGTGGTCGCAAGCACCCGCAACAAGAGTTCATTCAGGTTGACACCACAAACGTGCTTTTCATTGTGGCTGGCGCTTTCGCCGGCCTCGAAGAGATCATCTCGGCTCGAGCCGGCAAAAAGGGCATTGGTTTTGGCGCTCCAATTGCAGGCAAAAATGACAACATAGAGATTTTCACTGAGGTTCAGCCTGAAGATCTGCGCAAGTTTGGTTTGATTCCTGAGTTCATTGGTCGTCTGCCGGTAATCGCTTCGGTCACGCCTCTCGACCGTTCTGCCTTAATGCAAATTCTTACCGAGCCTAAAAACGCTTTGGTCAAGCAATACCAGCGCATGTTTGAGCTCGATGGTTTTGAACTTGAGTTCGAAGAGTCTGCTCTCGAGGCGATTGCCGACCTTGCGGTAGCTAGAGAAACCGGTGCTCGTGGCCTTCGCGCCATCATGGAGGAAACCCTCGGGCAGATTATGTTCGAGATTCCCGGCAGTGAAATGCAAGGCACTGTGCACATCACCGCCGAGGTCGTAGCGGGCAAGGCTGAGGCGCAAATCGTCCCGTTCAAGAGTGCCCGTCAAGAAAAGTCGGCTTAGCAATTGGGGCGATTCGCCGACCATAAAGCTCCGTTCCTAGCGGGAACCGTTGCGTCCATCACTGGCACGGCTGCTACAACTGGTTTGGTGTTGGCGGCGTTTGCATCTCTTGGAGCAACCGATTCTCAGACCACCTCAGCCATTGTTGTTCTGACCGCTCTTTATGGCCTTCTTTCAATCGGCCTGAGCATGCGATTCAAAATGCCTATTTCTATCGTCTGGAGCACCCCCGGAGCGGCGCTCTTGATCGCCTCTGGAACTCTCGGCCTGCCATTCTCAGACGCGGTTGGAGCCTTTATGGTTGCGGCTGCGTTATTGGTCTTGACGGGCCTTTGGCCAGCCCTTGGGCGTTTGGTTTCGTCGATACCCCGACCCATCGCCTCGGCAATGCTCGCCGGAGTGATTTTCAATTTCTGCGTCGCACCATTTAAATCAGCCGCAACATTTCCGTTGATCGTCTTGCCAGCGATTCTGGTTTGGTTAGTTCTCTATAAATTCGCAACGGTATGGGCTACTCCTGCAGCGATGGTTATCGTCTTCGCTCTGACAGCAATAGATCTTGGCATTACGATCGAACCCTCTAAGGTTATTCCAACTCTTGAGTTTGTTACTCCGACTTTCAACATTGCAGCCATAGTGAGCATTGGCATGCCGCTTTATCTGGTCACCATGGCCAGTCAAAACATACCGGGAATCGCCGTTATGAAGTCTTTTGGCTACGAAGTTCCCTTTAGGCCCGTGATAGTAGCAACAGGAATTGCCTCGGTTTTTGGAAGTTTTTTTGGGGGCATCCCGATGAACCTTGCGGCCATCACGGCGGCCCTTAACGCAAATGAGCAAGCCCATAAAGAACCGAATCGCCGTTGGTTATCATCGGTTTACGGGGGCTACCTCTACGTTGCAATTGCTGCCCTGGCGGGCATCACGGTGGCCTTCGTTTTGCAGGCGCCCCGCGACTTAGTGCTTGCGGCCGCCGGAATCGCATTGATTGGCACAATAATTTCTGCTTTGAGTTCGGCCGTCGAAGAGCCCGCGCTGCGCTTGCCAGCGATGGTCACATTCTTAGTTACTGCCTCAGGTTTGTCGGCCTTGGGAATCGGCTCAGCTTTTTGGGCGCTAATCGCCGGCTTGCTTGTCTGGGGCTGGTTGAGTCTAAAGTTGCGTAAGTTTCGGGCTTAGTTCAGACCCCTGCGTCGAAGCAATGGCTCGATGGTTGCATCTTGACCTCTGAAGTTTCTATACATCTGCATTGAATCAAGTGAGCCACCACGCGACAAAAGCTCAGTTCTAAATCGATCTCCGTTCGATCGCTTTGGGCCACCGTTGTTCTTAAACCACTCCACGGTCTCTGCATCCAGAACTTCTGACCAAATGTAGCCGTAATAGCCAGCCGAGTACCCGCCAGCAAAAATGTGCGAGAAGTAGGTGCTTCGGTAGCGAGTGGGAACCGGTGCGAAATCTAGACCATAGCCAGCAATCGCGCCAGCTTCGAATGATTCAACATCGATCACGACCTCACCTGCAGAAATCGAGTGCCAGGCAAGGTCAAGCACCGACGCCGCTAGGTATGAAACCGTTGCGTGACCTTGATTGAAGGTCTCGGTCTTCTTCAGGTTTTCAACCCACTCCTGAGGCAGCAGCTCGCCGGTTTCAAAGTGCTTTGCATAGTTGGCAAGAACTTCTGGCCAGAGCATCCACATCTCGTTTACCTGAGATGGAAACTCGACAAAGTCCCGCTGCACGCTTGTGCCGCTAAAACGAGGATATGTAACGTTCGAGAACAGGCCGTGAAGCGCATGGCCGAACTCGTGGAACAGGGTAGTGGTTTCGTCAAATGTCAACAGAGTTGGCTCGCCCGCTGCTGGCTTTGGAATGTTTAGGTTGTTTACAACAACTGGAAGTTGACCCAAGAGGTGATTTTGGTCGACCAGGTTATTCATCCAGGCTCCACCTCGCTTTGAGTCACGGGTGTAGAAGTCTCCAATGAACAGGCCAACGGCAGAACCGTCCTCGTTGAAAACCTCAAAGACTCTTGCTTCAGGGTGATAGGCCTTCAGGTCAGATCGCTCTTTGAAGGTGATGCCAAAGAGCTTGGTGGCGGCAAAAAATACACCATCTTGGAGCACTCGCTCTAGCTCGAAGTATGGTTTGAACAAAGTGGTGTCGACGTTGTATTTCTCGATGCGAACTCGTTCGGTGTACAGATCCCAGTCCCAACTTGCGAGCTCAAACTTGCCACCTTCGGCTTCGATGGCTTTTTGAAGGTCAGCCGCTTCGCGCTTGGCATTTGCTACCGCTGCTGGTGCAATCTTGCGAAGCATGTTGTGCACATTGGCTAGGTTGCCGGCTGTTTGCTCCGAAAGCACATAGGCCGCGTGATTTTCGAAACCAAGCAACTTAGCTCGTTCGGCTCGAATGGTTGCCATATCGGTCAATACCAAGCGGTTGTCATTGTCATTTGGGCGCTCGCCCTTTTGCAACGATGCCTTCATGATTCGTTCGCGAAGGTCACGGTTGGTGAGGCTCGAGAGCATCGGGTTGCCAGTGAAATTGACCATGCCCAAAAGCCACTTACCCTCGAGGCCTCGCTCTGTGGCAGCAGCAGCCGCAGCGGCAATCTGACCGCTGGTTAGACCATTAAGCTCGGCAACGTCGTCGACCACGACGGCTAGATCGTTGGTGTCGTTGAGCAGGTTCTGGCTGAACTTGGTCTCGAGCTTTGAGAGCTGCTCGTTGAAGGCCATCAGTTGCTCGCGATCGGCAGCGCCTAGGTTAGCTCCGGCGTGAACAAAGTCGCGATAGTAGCGTTCGAGTAACCAGACCGACTCAGCCTCAAGCCCAAGCGAATCACTGGCTTCGTGAAGGTGACGGATTCGCTCGAACAACTCTGGGTTCAATCGAATCGCATCGCTGTGAGCTGCAAGCTTCGGAGCGATTTCTGCTTCGATTTCATCCAGTCGCGCGGTTGTGTCGCTCGAAGACTTGTTGTAGAAAACAAAAAGCATGCGCTCGAGGTATTTCCCCGAGCGTTCCAGAGCCACAATGGTGTTTTCAAAGGTAGGGGAGCCAGATTCCAGAATCGCCGTCACTTCGAGCAGCTGTTCGGCGCATCCCTCGTAAAAGGCTGGTAAGTAGTGTTCTTCTTCGATTAGATCGAAAGGCGGCAGTTCGTAGGCTAAGTCGCTGCGAACGGCAAAGGGGTTTCTGGCTTCATTGCTCATTCTTTGAGCCTAACCAAAAAGGGTCACCCAAGTGGGCGACCCTTCTCGATGTTTACAGTGTTGAAACTTTATGCTTCGTCTACCTCGGCCAGAATGATGTCGATCATGGCGACTTCCTCGCCCTCAACATAGCCAAGCGTGAGAATTCGACCGACCGATTTTAGGTCTGACTCAAGCAAACGCAGGCTGGTTAGCACGCTAGCCGGCGCCTGAAGAACAGCAGATTCGACAACTGCCTTCATTGAAACCTTGGCGTCAGACTTGGCTTTGCGCACACCCGAAACCGCCTGCGATGCCAACTCAAGCAAGCTGGCGTTGCCTGCATCAAGACCTGATGTTAGTTCTTCGGCGGTTGGCCATGCAGCTCGGTGAATCGAACCAGCGCCAGTTTGCCACCAGCTCCAAACCTCGTCAGTAGCAAACGGCAAGAAGGGCGCAAACAAGCGCAACATCACGTGCAGAGCTCGGCGCAGCGCAATTGCGGCCGATGCCTGTTGAGCGGCAGAGTATTTGCCCTCTGCGTTGTAGGCGCGCTCTTTTACAAGCTCAAGGTAGTCATCGGTGAAACCCCAGAAAAAGTGCTCGGCAAGTTCAAGCGCCTTGGTGTGGTCATACGAGTTAAAGGCGGCAGTAGCG
>JBEGKM010000093.1:0-4677 GCA_041184065.1 Actinomycetota bacterium | reverse complement strand
GCCAGACGATCATCTGGTGCCAAGCAGGCAATTGCCCTGTTTACCCAAAATCACATTTTGGGCCAACGCAGTCGGTTAGACAAACGCGTGGCTAAACTCGGTTAGGTGTCAACACTTAGCGATCTAATCAAGAAGCATGGCATTCCCAGCGCCGCCAACATTGAGTGGCTGCACTTGCTCACCGCCGACTGGCAGCTGATCGCCGATCTAGTTTTTGCAGACCTTGTGCTCTGGATTCCAACGCCGGACGGCAGTTTTGTAGCCGCTGGGCATGCTCGCCCTTCTAGTGCGGCCACCGTTTTCTATCGAGACATTAGCGGCGAGCCAGTGCGAAAAGAATGGGCGGCCCAGATCACTCAAGCATTCACCACCGGTGAGACTGTCGACCTTCAGACCCCAGACACCTACGATGGCTTGCCCACGAGGCTAAGGGCTATTCCGGTTCGCCGCAAACTCTCTGCAAAATCAGACGAGGTTACCCAACAGCCAATCGCGGTTGTCACCCGTCACACCAACCTTGCCGAGGCAAAGGCTCCTAATAAGTTGCAGCTCAACTACCTGAGTTGTGGCAACGATCTTCTCGAAATGATGGGTGACGGCACCTACCCCGACTTCAGCAATCAAACCGGCCCCCGCCGCGGTGCACCGCGTGCCAACGATGGCTTGCTTCGCCTCGATGAAGAGGGCGTAGTTGTGTTCGCAAGCCCAAATGGCCTTTCTGCTTTCAATCGCCTCGGCATCGTTGGCGAGCTTGAGGGCAAATCGCTTGCCGAGGCATCGTCGAAGGTCTTGAAAACTCAGATTCAAACCGACGAGGGTTTGGCGTTGGTCGTCAGTGGTCGAGCACCGTGGCGCACCGACATGGAGTCGCGCAATGTGACACTGACCGTGAGGGCTATTCCGCTTCGCAAGAAGGGGCAGCGCACTGGCGCCATTGTGCTTTGTCGTGATGCCACCGAGCTTCGCCGCCAAGAACGTGAGCTGATTACCAAAGACGCGACCATCCGTGAAATTCACCACCGCGTTAAAAACAATCTGCAAACCGTGGCCAGCCTGTTGCGAATTCAGGCACGTCGAAGCAAGAGCGAAGAAACCAAAGAGTCTCTCGAGCAAGCGATGCGGCGAGTGTCTGCGATTGCCCTGGTGCACGACACCCTTTCAGAGGGCTTGAACCAGGATGTGAACTTCGACGAGGTCTTTGACCGCATTCTGATGCTTGCCACCGAGGTGGCATCGAGCATGAACACTTCGGTTCGACCTTTGATCGATGGCAAGTTTGGGCAGCTTCGAAGCGAACTGGCAACGCCACTTGCCGTGGCCCTAACTGAGGTGGTCACCAATGCCGTTGAGCATGGTCTTGCAGACCGCAGCGGTGTTGTTGCAGTAAATGCTGAGCGCAAACAAAAGCAGCTACTGATCACAGTCTCAGACAATGGCAAGGGCCTCACCGACGGCAAGGTGGGCGCAGGTCTTGGCACCCAGATTATTAGAACCCTAATTGAGGGCGAACTACGCGGAACCATCCACTGGTCGTCGCCAAAAGAGGGTGGCGCACGCGTCGCCATTTCGATTCCGCTTTAGACGCCTGGTTGGGTTTCGCGAGCAATAAAAAAACCCGCCACAGAGGTGGCGGGTTTTTCGCAAAATTCATTTAGCCGGCACGGCGTGCACGAGCGTACTTGCGCTTTAGTGACTTGCGCTCATCTTCGCTTAGGCCACCCCAAACGCCGGTGTCTTGGTTTTCTTTGATTGCATACTCAAGGCACTGGGTGGCAACACCACATTCGCGACAAACAGATTTAGCCTGTTCGATTTGGTCAACTGCAGGGCCTGTGTTTCCTACCGGAAAGAAAAGTTCTGGGTCTTCGGTTAGGCAACGAGATTCGTTTAGCCACTGCATATTCATACGCGAGGTATTCCTTTGTTTAGTCGGAAATTTTGGCGTTGAAGCCAAACGAGGAAACTAAGTTCTAAAAGGTGATTTACGCTTGAAAAGCGGTTTCACAAGAACTTTTCCTAGTGAAAATCGTTTCACACCCAATGCCATTTGGCAAGACCCAAAATTTAGGAATGCCCATGAAAAACCTCAAAAAGCTACCGACCGGGTTGTTGACGGTGATTGTCGTGGTTGCGCTCGAAGCGAGCGTGTTGGCTTATTTCGGCATTGAATTGGGACTGGGCATTTTGGCTGGCGAGAGCCGAGCATTCACCACCGCTGTCGCGCTTTTTGCCATGGTTGCAGCGGCCTCGGCGTGGCTGTTTTATGTTGCCTTCAGCCTGACTCGGTCCAAGCGCTGGGCGCGCAGCGCAGCGTTATTTTGGCAATTGGTGATGTTGGCGATCGCCTCTGGCAGTTTTACCGGCCAGTTCGGCTCACAGGCCATTGGCTGGGCATTGGTAGCACCGGCAGTATTGGTTCTTGCGTTAGTTTTTACCAAGCCTGTGGTTGAGGCAACTCTCGAAGGCTCCGACCCCGAAGATCGCGCTTAGATTCCGAGCAGCTTGCGCAACATCACCACGTGGCCGGTGGCCTTGACGTTGTAAAGTGCCAGAGTGATTACGCCGCTTTCGTCGATAGCAAATGTTGACCGCAGCACGCCTGTGTATTCACGCCCATAGAGCTTCTTTAAGCCGTATGCGCCGTAGGCCTTGTGTACTTCGAGCTCTGGGTCGCTCAGCAGCGGAAAATTGAGTTCTTGGTTGACCTCAAAGGTCTTTAGTTTCTTCACCGGGTCGGGAGAAATGCCAAGCACGGTGTAACCGGCATCCTTGAATGGATTTAGGTTGTCGTTAAAGTCACAGGCTTCTTTGGTGCAGCCGGGCGTAGACGCTGCCGGAAAGAAGTAGAGAATCGTTTTCTTGCCCTTGAAATCTTCGAGAGAAACAGATTTACCGTCCTGGTCAAGAACGGTGAACGCCGGTGCGGTGTTGCCAACTTCTAATTTCTGGAGTTCAGACATACCAAAATTCTAGGGGAGTGCGACGGGCTGCCAAGTGGCTGTTCGCAACTAGCGAGCAAGGGGATTTTCTCAAAATTCAGACTGGCGTGCCCGCGCAGAAAGTGCTAATGTTGTCTCTCGTTGCGCTGAAAAGCGCAGCTCGCACCTCTAGCTCAATCGGCAGAGCAACTGACTCTTAATCAGTGGGTTCTCGGTTCAAGTCCGAGGGGGTGCACTAAAAGCCTCCGCGTCTTATCAGCCGGGGGCTTTTTACTTTTCGTGGCATGATTGCCGCGTGAGCTCAATGCTCCCCGGGCAACACGGTTCACTTTAGAGAATTTAGTGCAAACTAGTGTCATCTAAATTTGTCAAGGGGCGACTATGACGCAACAATCACTCGAGATCTCTGCTTTCCGAACCTCCGTACAAAGAGTCATCGGAGGAGAGTCAGTATTCAACGAAGCTGAGAAACTCTACGACCAGCTATCTCCAGCGGAGCGATTGGGCTTGCTGGATGGCGATATGGGATTTTGGCAAGGTATGCAAGATCTGCAGGTCAACGGTTACAACTACGTCCCCTATTCGCACGCAAGGGTTGAGCGAATTGGGCTCCCGGGTCTTCAATTCACAGATGGGCCGCGAGGCGTTGTCATAGGTAAATCCACTGTCTTTCCGGTATCAATGGCGAGAGGCGCGACATGGGATGCAAGTCTCGAACGTGAAGTCGGCAGGGCGATTGGCATTGAATCTCGCGCTCAAGGGGCGAATTTTTTTGCCGGAATTTGTGTAAATTTACCGAGGCACCCGGCGTGGGGTAGATCTCAGGAAACCTATGGTGAAGACCCCGTGCTTCTCGGCGAAATGGGTGCCGCGCTTTCCTGCGGAGCGCGGGAAAACGTTATGACCTGCGTCAAGCACTTTGCTGTGAATTCGATGGAAAACGCAAGGTTTTCGGTCAACGTAGACGTTCAAGATTCTGTGTTGCACGAAGTCTACTTGCCTCATTTTAAGCGCGTCATAGATTCCAACGTCGATGCCGTCATGTCTGCCTACAACAGTCTCAATGGTGAGTGGTGTGGCCAAAACGCCGACTTGCTAAATGGAATTTTGCGGGAGAAATGGAATTTCGAAGGTGTGGTGGTTTCAGACTTTATTTTCGGTTTGCGCGATCCTGGGAAATCGATCCAGGCAGGTCTCGACATCGAAATGCCATTTCAACAGCAGCGCAAAGTTTATTTTGACGACCTCCAGCAATCGGCAGTGCCCATTGATTGGACGCAAATTCGAGAGACTGCTTTGAGGATTATTTCGGTTCAACTAAGGCATTACGTGAGGATGGATGGGACGCCCGAACCATCTGCGTCGGAGGTTTTTTCGAGCAAACATCGCGAACTTTCAAAGAGGGTTGCCTCTAGTTCGACGGTTGTTCTCAAGAACAACCTTGTTGGCGGTAGACCACTCTTACCTCTCGACTTGGGTGCCATCAACAGCGTTGCCCTGATCGGCCGACTTGCCAGTTTGGAAAATACGGGCGACCATGGCTCATCCGACGTCCGGTCGCCTCAAGTCGTCTCTGCTCTAGAGGGAATCTCGACCAAGTTTGCCGGCGCTGCTGTGAGGTCATGTCTGGACGATGACCTTATCGCCGCAGCGGGGTTAGCAGCCGAGACCGACGTGGCCGTGGTTGTCGTGGGATTCACAGCGGAAGACGAAGGCGAATTCTTGGATCCTTCAATAT
>JBEGKM010000092.1:0-4719 GCA_041184065.1 Actinomycetota bacterium | reverse complement strand
CGCGAACATCTTCGGTGTTTAGACCAAGAGTCGCGTCGTTGCCAACAACTGCAAGTTCGGCAGCCAGTTCATCGATGCCTGCAGCACCCGCACCTGAGACAGCCTGATAGCTAGACACAACGAGCTCTTTGAGGGTCCACTTGTCGTGCAGAGCACCCATGGCAGCCATCATGGTCAAAGTGGTGCAGTTTGGGTTAGAGATGATTCCACGTGGGCGGTTCTTTGCCTGTTCTGGGTTTACCTCAGGAACAACCAGTGGAACGTCGGCATCCATGCGGAAAGCACCCGAGTTGTCGACGGCAACGGCGCCACGCTCGGCAGCGATTGGCGCCCAAACCTCAGACACCTCATCTGGAACATCGAACATTGCGATGTCGATGCCGTCGAAGGCCTCAGGCGAAAGTGCAACAACGGTTAGCTCTTCACCGTGAACGGTGATCTTCTTACCGGCAGAGCGTGGGCTGGCAATCAGGCGAATTTCGCCCCAGATGTTTTCACGGCTGTTGATGATGCCGATCATGACGGTACCAACTGCACCGGTTGCTCCGACGAGGGCGAGATTTGGCTTGCTCATTGCTACTCCTTGCTGGGATGTTGATTAAAGTTTGGTGTTAGTTGCCCACTTGAGCAACCAAAAGAATTGGTTTAGCGACCGGTGCCGGCGTAAACGACGGCTTCGATTTCGCTGTCTAGGCCGAAAGCGGTGTGAACTGCGCGAGCAGCTGCATCGACCTGGTCATCGCTGGTGATTACCGAGATACGAATCTCAGAGGTTGAGATCATTTCGATGTTGATGCCAGCCTTGGCCAAAGCAGAGAACAGGGTTGCCGAAACTCCCGAGTGAGTGCGCATTCCAGCGCCAACCACTGAAAGCTTGCCGATCTCTTCGTCGACCTCAACAACACGGAAGCCAAGCTTCTCTTTGTTGGCTTCTAGAGCAGCAGCAACCTTCTTGGTGTCGGCCTTTGGCAAGGTGAAACCGATGTCACTAACCGCATCTTCAACGTCTGAACCGGTCGGGGTGTTCTGAACAATCATGTCGATGTTCGCACCAGCGTCGGCAACGATTGTGAACAGTTCGGCTGCCTTACCAGGAACGTCAGGAATACCGATGACCATAATCTTGGTCTGGCCCTTGTCGATTGCCACACCTGATACGACTGACTCTTCCATGCCTGCTCCTGCTTTTCCTGAATAAACGATGGTTCCTGGGTCGGTGCTAAATGTGCTGCGAACTCGTAGGTCAACGTTGTGACGACGTGCAAATTCAACTGCACGGATGTGCAAAATCTTGGCACCGGCTGCAGCAAGTTCGAGCATCGAATCGATATCGATGGCGTCTAGCTTGCGAGCACCCTTGATGACGCGAGGGTCTGAGGTGTAGACACCGTCGACATCTGAGTAAATTTCGCATAGGTCGGCGTTTAGGCCGGCGGCTAGCGCAACCGCGGTGGTGTCTGACCCGCCACGGCCGAGAGTTGTGATGTCACGGGTCTCGCGGTTGAAGCCCTGAAAACCGGCAACGATAGCAATATTGCCCGCGTCAACCGATTCACGGATGCGTTCTGGGGTTACCTCGGCGATGCGGGCGTTGCCGTGAACGCTGTCGGTAACGATGCCGGCCTGTGAACCGGTGAAAGACTGGGATTGTGCACCGAGCGCATTGATTGCGATGGCCAAAAGTGACATCGATATGCGCTCACCCGAGGTGAGAAGCATGTCGAGCTCTCGTGGACTCTGGTTCGGGTCGTCGGCGACCGAGTTCGCTAGATCGAGAAGTTCATCTGTGGTGTCACCCATCGCAGAAACAACGACGACAACCTGGTTGCCGGCCTTCTGCGTTTCAATGACGCGACGGGCTACGTGCTTGATCTTGTCTGCATCGCCAACGGATGATCCGCCAAACTTCTGCACGATAAGGGCCAAGGGTGCTCTCCTGAGATTTAGTGTGGGTGTGAGTCGGCGGCAATGCCAAGAAGTTAAAAGTCTAGTGCCTATTTCGATTTGGTAACGGCCGTATTTCGGTCCGATAGCCCAATAGGCATAAGGGTTTGGCTAAGAAACCGTTCGACGACCTTCGAACGCTCGACCAAGGGTTACTTCATCGGCATATTCGAGGTCGCCGCCGACCGGCAAGCCCGAAGCCAGGCGTGAAATTGTGATTCCAAGCGGGCTAAGCATGCGGGTTAGGTAAGTTGCCGTTGCTTCACCCTCTAGGTTTGGGTCGGTCGCAATGATGATTTCTTGAATTTCGGTGTTGCCAAGGCGCTGCATTAGCTCTTTGATGCGCAGCTGGTCTGGGCCGATGCCCTCGATCGGGCTAATTGCTCCGCCAAGCACGTGATACAGCCCTCGAAACTCGCGTGTGCGCTCGATGGCTTGCACGTCTTTAGACTCTTCAACCACGCAAATTGTGGTTCGGTTGCGACGCGCATCACGACAGATGTTGCACTGGGTTTCTTCGGTCACGTTGCCACAGATTTCGCAGAATCGAACTCGCTCTTTAACCTCGCTCAAAACCTGAGCGAGTTTGATTGCGTGGTCGTCTTCTGTTTGCAGCAAATAGAAGGCAATACGCTGAGCCGACTTTGGGCCAATTCCTGGCAAGCGACCAAGCTCGTCGATTAGTTCTTGAACTACGCCTTCATACATTTAGCGGCCACCGTTTTTGTCGGGAATCGGTTCGGCGCCAAGCATCTCGCGCAGCAGAGATTCGCCATAGCGAGCAGATTCGTCGGCCATGCCAGAGTTTCGAGACTTTGTAGCCTTCTTGGCAGCTGGTTCAGTGGCTGGTTCGGCGGTTTGAGGTTCGTCGATTGGCGCGGCAACTTCGGCTGGAGCCTCAGATACCAGCGGCTTGAATTTAACCTGCACTCCGAGAACGTCAAAAATTGCCTTGCGAAGCACATCGCTGGCGCCGGCTGAATTCTTAAGTGACTCGAGGTCTTTCTGGCTCATGAACTTCAGAGTCAAAACATCGTCGGTGAAGTCGATCACGCTGAGCGAGAAGGCAACCATCCAAGCTGACTTGGATGCCTTGTTGACCAGTGTAAGAATCTCGGCCCAAGAGTCTTTGAACTGCTGGGTTGTGACCGCACCAAGTTGGGCGACTGGGGTCAATGCGACCTCAACGGGTGCAGCCTCTACTGGCGCAGAGGCTTGTGCCACCGCAGCGGGCACAACGGCAATCGCCTCGGTGACCGGAACAACCTCGGGAAGTGGCTTCTGCGTGGCTGGGGCTGCCGACGCTGCAGCAACCGGCGCTGAACCACCCATGCCGATGCGACGCTCTAGGCGTTCGATGCGTGCCAGCGAGCCGACTTCGGTTTGATCGCTCGATGGAACCAGAACCTTGGCACACATCAATTCGAGGTGAAGCTTTGGGCTGGTTGCGCCTGACATTTCGGTGAGTGCGTGATTGACGGTTTCGGCTGCGTGAGTAAGTTCGGCCAGGCCAAAACTCAATGCCTGAGTGGTCATCTTTTCGAGTTCGTCATCTGGAATGCCGCGCAAAACGGCCTTAGCGCCATCGCCCACCGAAGTGACAACAATCAAGTCGCGCAAATATTCGAGCAGATCTTCGACAAATCGACGAGGGTCTTGACCAGTTTGGATTACTTTGTCGACCGATGAAAAAACAGCCGCGGCATCGCGAATTGCGAAGGCGTCGACAACTTCATCGAGAAGAGTGGCGTGAGTAAAGCCAAGCAGAGCGGCTGCACGTTCGTATTCGACCGTGAAGCCTGAGCCCTCAGCGCCCTCAGAACCGGCAATCAGCTGGTCGAGTAGGGAAAGTGAGTCACGAACAGAGCCCCCACCCGAGCGCACTACGAGGGACAAAACACCCGGGGCAACGTTGACGCCTTCGCTGGCGCAAAGCGACTCAAGGTATTCGAGCATCTGTGCGGGTGGAACAAGTCGGAACGGGTAGTGGTGGGTTCGCGAACGAATAGTGCCGATCACCTTTTCAGGTTCGGTGGTGGCAAAGATGAACTTGACGTGGGCAGGTGGCTCTTCAACAATTTTGAGCAGCGCGTTGAAGCCCTGCGGGGTGACCATGTGAGCCTCATCCAAGATGAAAATTTTGAATCTGTCGCGAGCAGGCGCAAAGATTGCTCGTTCGCGAAGATCGCGAGCATCGTCAACACCGTTGTGGCTTGCAGCATCGATTTCGACTACGTCAAGCGAACCGCCGCCATCACGTGAAAGCTCGATGCAACTTGGGCATTTGCCGCAAGGTGTGTCGGTTGGGCCTTCGGCGCAGTTTAGGCAACGCGCCAATATGCGAGCCGAAGTGGTCTTGCCGCAACCGCGAGGGCCTGAGAACAAATAGGCGTGGTTTACGCGGTCAGTTCGAAGTGCAGTCATGAGTGGCGCAGTGACCTGAGCCTGGCCGATTAATTCGGCGAATGACTCAGGGCGATATCGACGATACAGAGCGGTAACCACAGTTAGAGCCTAGCCTTTCACCCTGACAATTCAGACAAATAAAAAGACTCCCCGCACACCCGTCAGAGCCCAGTTACCCTTGCTATCTTTCGATCCTGGGGGAGTTGGCCGAGGTGACGCCGCACGGGGAGTCCGCCATAAGTTTATCGCTTTGTAGGTCATGGCGAAATGCGGCCTCAAGACCGTTGCACGGATGCTACTAAACTTGGCTGAGTTGCCTCGGCAACATCCAGGAGAATTCGCCTAGTGGCCTATGGCGCACGCTTGGAA
>JBEGKM010000091.1:0-4736 GCA_041184065.1 Actinomycetota bacterium | reverse complement strand
TGTCGCGGTGGTCACACCCACTATCGCTATCGGCAGCCGAGCAGGCCGCTAAGTTGCGCGCTGTGCGGCAAGGGTTTCTCGAGAGCCAACTTGATTCACTGGCAGCACCGCGATCAACTAGCGGGTTAGCGCGAACCAGATCACGATCATGGTCACAACAAAACCGGCAAAGAAGTTCAACCAGATGAAGCGCTTCCACCCTCGGTTTGCCTCTTCGCAACGCTCATCGGTAATGCCAAGGTGCGGCGCAACGATTGCCAGATAAGGCAGGGCGGCAATAGCCGAAAGCGCCGCCGGCAAACCCGTGAAAAGAACCAGCATGCCAGCCGCAGCATAGGCGATAAATGCAAACCAAACCGTGGCGCGAGCGCCGATGACTGTGGCAATCGAAGAGATGCCACCTTCGCGGTCGGCTCTAACGTCTTGAACCGCGCCAAAGGCATGCGATGCCGCGCCCCAGAGGGTGAAGGCAAGGGCGATGAACAAGAGTTTTGGCTCGAGCAAGTTTGCGCCGGCCAGCGAAGCACCGATTAGCATTGGGCCAACAAAGTGGCTGGCCGAGGTGATCGAGTCGAGAAACGGCTTTTCTTTGAAGCGAAGACCCTTGGCGCTGTAGGCAACCACGGTGAACAAAATCAAGGTCGTCCAAAGGTTTGAATTCAAGTTGCCATAAACGTATAGATGCAACACAAACGGGAACGAAGAAATGATGGCAGCCCAGATGGTCAGTCTGTGCCATTTCGGAGCAAGCAGAGCGCCTTCGATTCCACCCTTGCGAGGGTTGCGCAGATCTGATTCATAGTCAAAGACATCGTTGATGCCATACATCAGCAAGTTGTAGGGGCCGAGAAAAAAGATGGTGCCAACGATCCAGTTCAGGTCAATCTGGCCGGCAACTAACCAATACGCAACTGCGAAAGGGTAGGCGGTGTTGATCCACGAGACTGGGCGTGATGACCAGAAAAGTTGCTTGATGGCTTCGATCATTTTTGCCTCTTGGTTATTTCGGCCACAATCGAAAGCAGCAGGGGAGCCGCCAACGCATAGGCAAAGTCTTCGATTGGTGCAACACCAATCTTGATGCCCATGATGAGTGATTCGTCGTAAGCCACGATTCCGGTGCCAACGATTATGTTGTCAAAAACGGCGGTCAAGGCCACTAGGGCGATTGTCGCAAGACCG
The DNA here is from genome assembly GCA_041184065.1 of Actinomycetota bacterium. Lineage (GTDB taxonomy): Bacteria > Actinomycetota > Actinomycetes > Actinomycetales > Microbacteriaceae > Rhodoluna. The sequence goes on along the minus strand of JBEGKM010000091.1, from coordinate 3,554 downwards.
ATGGCCTTCCACGGCAGGCGATTCACCATCAGCAACCCTGCAACGATAACGGCGCCTAAGAAGAGCGAATTCAACAGGAGGTATGTCATCGGCGCACCAACCGGCCGAAAGCCTTGAGCAAGATAAGGGCGCTGTAGCTCAGGACAATTAGAAAGAAGATTTCTTCGAGTGGCAGTTCATTTGAAATCGTTATTCCGGTCAGGTGGGTTGCGTCTCCCCTGAAAAAGATTCCAAGTGCAATTCCCGCAAGGTCCCAAAGCAAAAAGAAGGCAACGCTGATGATCAGCAGGCAGCGGTAAGACTTGTTCTTACCGAGGGCTAGCTTGAATTTGAAATCTAGGGTCGCCAAACCGGCAATTGAGACCAGCAGCGCACCGAGATACAAAAAACTCAACGCAGACCCTTCCACCCATTCTCGCCAACCGGCTTAATTTCGTGTTTGATTGGGCCAGCACTGCGGTCATCGACTAAGCGCTTGTAAACAAGTTCGGCGCCGATGAGGCACATTGGCAAGCCAATGCCGGGAATGCTGTGGTGGCCGGCGTAGTAAAGGCCCTCAACCTTTTTGCTCTTGTTGGCAGGTCTGAAAAATGCGCTCTGCTTTAGCGTGTGCGCCATGCCAAGAGCGGTGCCCGACCAGGCGTTTAGGTCGTTCACAAAGTCTGCCGGCCCCATTGTGCGGCGAACAACGATGCGCTCGGCAAGGTCTGGAATCTCGCACCAGTCTGAGATTTGCTGAATGATTCGGTCGGCAGCAGCCTCGAAAGCGGCATCGCCCTTGCCATCGATGCCGCCAGAGCCAAGCTCTGGGTCGGCCGCGATTGGAACCAAAACAAACAGGTTCTCGTAACCTTCGGGAGCAACGCTCGAGTCGGTGATGCTTGGTGCGCAGATGTAAAGCGAAGCTGGATCTGGAATCACGCTGGTTGCGCCTTGTTTGCGCTTTTCGCTGGGGGTGCGGAAAACCTCTTTGAAGTTCTTGGCCCAGTCATCTGAATACAAAAGCGTGTGGTGGTTTAGCTCTGGCAAGCGACCTTTGACACCCAAGAACAACAGCATCGCCGATGGGCCCGGTACCTTGTCTTTCCACCAGGACTCCGGCAGGGTCTGATATTTGGGCTCTAGCAATTGAGTCTCAACGTGGTGAAGGTCGGCGTTGCCAACCACAACATCGGCGCCATAAAAAACATCGCCAACCGAAACGCCTGCCACGTGGCCATCATCGGTGGTTTCGATCTTGGTGACCCGTGAATTCACGTGAACCTCAACGCCGTGGCGCTTGGCTATGCGCTCGACTGCCTCGATGATCGTATAGAAACCACCCATTGGGTAGAAGACTCCAACATTCATGTCGACGTGGGTCATCAGGTGGTACATGCTTGGGGTGTCGTAAGGCGAAGCGCCAAGAAAGACTGCAGGGAAGTTGAGAATCTTGCGCAGGCGAGCATCTTTAACGTGCTGACTCGCAAATGTGTCTAGTGGGGTTAGCAAATGCTTGATGAAACGGCCGGCACGAGCCAAAACCTCTGGATGAAAGAACGACTTTGCATTCTGAAAGTTTGTGTACAAAAAATGTTTGATCGAGAGCTTGTAAGCGTCTTCGGCCGAATCGATGTAGTCCTGAAGGCGTTGACCCGCTCCTTTTTCAATCGCTTCAAAAAGAACCTTGTTGTCTTCGAGGTTTTGGCGAATGATCAACTTGTCGCCGTGGCCCTCATTGCGAGTTTGATAAGCCGGGTCGAGGCGCACCAAGTCGAGTTCGGCAGCCGCGGTGGTGCCCATTAGCTTGAAGAACTGGTCAAAGGCATCGGGCATCAAATACCAAGATGGCCCCATGTCGAACTTGAAGCCATCTTTCTCCCAGATGTAGGCACGGCCGCCGACCTTTTCGCGAGCCTCAAGCACGGTCACCTTCATGCCAGCCTTGGCCAAGAGTGCTGCGGTCGACAAGCCTGCAATGCCGCCGCCGATTACTACTGCCTTTTTCTGGGTCATTTCGGGGTTACTCCAAGTAGTGCCTTAACAAGAATCCAGAGCTTCACTGAATTCGGAACGCTGATTCTGGTTTCAATCAGTTTTTCGGCCGAGGTGTTCCTGATTCGGTCATTTAGGGCCGCAAAAAACATTTGGGCTGCGGCAACGGCCCTGCGAGAGCTGGCCGACAAGAGCGGCAGGGTTCTGGCCGAGACCAATAGGTCTGCCTCGATGTCGGCGATTAGCTCAGATTTTTGAGCCTCGTTAAAGCTCGCAACTGTGACATTCGGAAAGTATGAGCGACCGAGTTTCTGGAAGTCGGCGGCTAGGTCTCGCAAAAAGTTAACCTTTTGAAAGGCTGCACCCAAGGCCCTGGCGCCGGCAATCATGGTTTGATGTTCTGCTGCCGAATACTCACGGCCAGCCACGAACGCCTTGAGGCACATTAGACCGACAACTTCGGCTGAGCCATACACGTATGTGTTGAAACTCTCTTGGTCATGCTCGCGCTGATGCAAATCCATGCGCATCGACGTATAGAAAGGCTCGATTATGTCGCGCCCGATGCCCACCTGGCGGGCGGTTTGGGCAAATGCGTGAACCACGAGGTTCGTGCTGAAGCCCTCGGCCAAGGCGCGATATGTTTCGGCTTCTAATTCATTAAGCAGAGCCTCTGGTTGGCGGTGAGTCGAGCGCAGGGCTTCGAGGGCCTCGGCAGCTGCGCCATCAACTATTTCATCGGCAACTCGAACCAGGGCATAGATGTTGCGCACCTGCTGGCGAACCGATTTTCCAAGAAGTTTTGAGGCCCAACCAAACGAGGTCGAATAGGCGTCGATGATCTCGGCCGATGAGCGCTCGGCAGCCAACGTATAAAGCGCTAAAGAGGTGGTCTGGCCCACGCTGGTTGACTTGCTCACACCCCTAACTTACCCGAGGCAGGTCACAATCGAATCACAACTGTTTGCGCCTGGGAATGAACTTTGTGGTGACTCGGTTTTGCTCGTAACCAAAGCAACTTTCGGCTTTCAACGAAGAGGGAACGAACATGCAAAAAGAAGCAAATTCAGTTTGGGATGTAGTTGGCGCAGCGCTTCTTGCGATGGCTATTCCAATCTTCATTTTTATCGGCCTCGGCATGGCCGCGCTTTTCGGCAAGTTCTAGCAAAATCGAGGCTCGTCGGGACGCAGCGAAAGATAGACTTGCTCCTATGTCTGTAGATATCAAGCCGCGTTCACGCGCAGTCACCGATGGAATTGAAAAGACCGCCTCACGAGGCATGCTTCGTGCCGTTGGCATGGGCGACGAAGACTGGGTAAAACCCCAGATCGGTGTGGCCAGTTCTTGGAGCGAAGTCACCCCCTGCAACCTTTCGCTCGACCGCTTGGCCGACGCCGCAAAGCAGGGTGTTCACGCCGGTGGCGGTTACCCGCTCGAATTTGGCACCATTTCGGTTTCTGACGGCATTTCTATGGGTCACGAAGGCATGCACTTCTCATTGGTTTCGCGAGAGGTCATCGCCGACTCTGTAGAGGTAGTCATGCAGGCCGAGCGCCTAGACGGCTCTGTTCTTCTAGCT
>JBEGKM010000090.1:0-4737 GCA_041184065.1 Actinomycetota bacterium | reverse complement strand
CACCGCCAGGCTTCAACCGGGCGATTCGGCTTATTTGGCGCCTCTACCACCTGGTCTACTGGCCCCAACGGGTGTTGCTCAATCGAGCAGATGCAGTGGCAACGGTTTCAAAGACAACCAAACGACTGATGCTTCAGCATCGTCTAACCAAGCGCCCAATCGAGGTTATTTATAACGCGGCGGGAACCTTCGTGAGCGAGTATGAGCACCGAAATCCAAAGTCGAGGCCGCGCGGAAAACAGAATCTCGTCTACATGGGTAGCTTTATGGACTACAAAAACGTTGAGGTTTTAATCGCCGGGATGCGCTTGCTTCCTGGCTACAACCTGCAACTGCTTAGCCGAATCACACCTGAGCGACAGGCCGAATTGGTCGCTCAAGTTTCAGCAGAAGGTGGCACGGTGGAGTTTTTCAACGGGGTAAGTGAAGCCGAATATCACGAGCATCTGGATCACGCTGTTGCGCTTGTGACAGGATCTCGAGATGAGGGTTTTGGTATTCCCCTCGTCGAGTCGATGAACCGAGGCGTGCCGGTGGTCGTTTCAAACATCGAAATTTTCAAGGAAATTGGCGGCGACGCCGCAATCTTCTTTGAGGCCGACAAAGCAGAGGACTTTGCAAGCGCGGTCTTGAAATTGGAGTTGAACCCTGAATGGATCGCAGCTTCGAAGAGATCCATCCTTCAGGCCGAAAAATTCAACTGGGACCGTTCTGCAGGCGACCTAATTGAGATGGTCGGTCGACTTTAGTTATCTGGGTGAAGAGTTCTTGGCTCGTAGCTCAAAACTCTCCAGCCTTCGGCGGAATGTTCGAAAATACTCAGGCAAGCGTTACCTAGGCGTTCGCCCTCGCGAGGAAATTCGCCCTGGCTAACCAATTTCAAAAGCTTACGAATCAGCGCACCGTGCGATACCGCGAGAACGCGTTGCCCCTTATAGTCGGTGGCCAATCGGTCAAGCAATCGCCAGGCTCTAGAGCTGAGTTGCTCGAGAGTTTCGCAACCCGGAACGAGATTCTGATCCGGAAAAGCTAGCTTCCATTCCTCATGACGCATTCCTTCTGCTTCACCAAAGGATCGTTCTAGAAGGAGCGGCTCGACTGCCACCGGGCCGAGGCCGTTGGTTTCAGCGACGATTTCTGCAGTCGCCAAGGCACGGGACAGGGGAGAGCTGACTATTTCATCCCAGGAGCCGTGACCAATCATCGTTGCAGCGACTCGGGCCTGATTTAGACCAGTCTCGTTTAGGGGAATATCGGTGACGCCCTGCAGTCGAAAGTCGATGTTCCAGTCGGTTTGACCATGGCGCAATAAACCAAGAATGGTGTTAGTCAATTAGCAGCCTTTCAAGAGCCAGGGATGTGGAAACTTCGATCTTGGCGATCGCCAGTTCGTCGGCCTTGGTTGGCCCCAAATTCACAATCACAATTGGTTTTCCGGCTCGCGCCGCCCGCCGGGCAAATCTAAGCCCAGAGTTCACGGTAAGTGAGGTGCCTGCAACCAGCAGGGCATCGGCCTTGTCTAAAAGGCTTAAAGCAAGTTCCGCTCGCTCAGGGGGAACGCTTTCGCCGAAAAACACAACATCCGGCTTCAAAATGCCACCACATCTAGCACAGGGCGGAACCCTGAAATCTGCAGAAACCTCAACTTCGGCATCGCCGTCTGGCGTGAATTCGATGTTTTGATCTTTACTAACCTGAGGATTCAATTCTCGAAGTCGCGAATCGAGCTCAATTCGAGTTGTGATGTCACCACAGCCCATACATCGAACTCGATCTAGGCGACCGTGCAAATCGATTACAGCTTTAGAGCCGGCCTGCTGATGGAGGCCATCAACGTTTTGGGTAACCAGTTGAGTGATTCGACCTAGGCTCTCGGCATGAGCCAACGCAAAGTGCCCGGCGTTTGGGTTTGCCTGCTCGATTCTGCTCCAACCCACATAGCTTCGAGCCCAATATCTTGTGCGCGCCTGTTCCGATCCCATGAATATGTCGAATGTCATCGGATGTCTGGCGACACGTCCCTCGCCGCGATAGTCGGGGATTCCCGAATCGGTGCTGATTCCAGCGCCGGTCAAAGCGAAAATGCTCTTGTTTGCCAGATGAGTTCGCGCAAAATCAAGGCCATAGCTGGCGGCGGCGCTCAATTCAGTCGACATTGCTACAAGTCTACTTTTTGATTGTCAGAGGCACACTCGTGGCATGATGAACAGGTCTGCGAAGGAGGTGGCTTTGATTAAATACTTGGGGTCAAAGCGCACCCTCATACCGGTTCTAACCCAGCTGATTGCATCTTCGGGCGCTCAAACCGCAATCGACCTATTCACCGGCACCACGAGAGTCGCCCGGGCAATGAAGGCCTTGGGGATCGAAACAACAGCTAGCGACGTTGCCTCGTATTCAGAGGTATTTGCTAAGACCTGGATAGAGCTTGATGGCAGCGCTGTAAATCTGAAGCAACTCGAAAAAGCAATCGATGAGTTGAATAGTCTGCCCGGTGAACACGGCTATTTCACCGAGAACTTTTGCCTGCAGGCTCGCTATTTTCAACCAGAGAACGGCGAACGAGTCGATGCCATGCGAGAGCGGATCGAAACAGAGTACAAGGGGACGTGGCTTTACAATCCGCTGCTGACTTCGTTGATTTTGGCTGCAGACCGGGTTGATAGCACAACTGGAGTGCAAATGGCATTTCTAAAGTCTTGGTCGCGCAGATCTAGAAACGCGCTGGAACTTAGAGACCCAGACCTTATGCCCGGCATCGGCCATGCTCTGAGGGGAGACGCCACAGAACTCGCGGCAAGCCTACCTGTCTCAGATCTCGTTTACTTAGACCCGCCTTACAACCAGCACCGCTATTTTGGCAACTATCACGTCTGGGAATCGCTGGTGAGATGGGATAAGCCGGAGACCTATGGGATCGCCAATAAACGCGTAGACACCCGCCTTGCCGAGAACAAATCTCCATTCAACGCACGCAAGACCATGCCCGAGGCGCTTGCCAAGATTGTAAATGACCTTCGATGCGAAACAATTATGCTCAGCTACAACAACGAATCTTGGCTGTCGCGTGAGGAGTTGCTCGAAATTGCCTCGGCTAAGGGGCACGTCGAGATTCTGGACTTTGATTTCAAGCGCTACGTGGGATCTCAGATTGGCGTTTACAACAAAGCCGGCGAGAAGGTTGGCTTTCCCGCCCATAAAAACAACATCGAACACATAGTGATCGCCGGCGATAAGCAAACTGTAAGACGCATGGTTAGCCAGCTAGATGGCTGAGCATGCATTGAAAAAACCCTGGCCGTGGAGGGCCAGGGTTTTAGTGTCCGAAAGGGGACTTGAACCCCTACCCTCATAAGAGGACTAGCACCTCAAGCTAGCGCGTCTGCCATTCCGCCACCCGGACGAGTGGGCGTTTTCAAAGCTATTCACTTCGGCAACGAGCCTCAACATTACCAGATAAGTCGTTGGTCGCCTAAACCGCGTTTGTCTTCCAAGTTGCCGATTTTCAGAGTAGTTTAGGGCTATGGCTATCGACCCTCGCATCGCGCTTCAACAGTTCATCGCTTCTTTGGAGCGTCACTTTGAGGCGGCGGCCACTCGCCGCGGAGACGACTTTACGGCCGTCGAGCAGGCCTACGACCACCTGAAAGAAGCCTTCCTCGACTACGAAGAGGCACTCGGCGAAAAATACGAGGAATATCTTCCGATTGAGCTTGCCGAAGACAACTAGTGAATGTCTTTGATGCGTTAATTCTTGGTTTAATCCAGGGACTAACCGAATTCCTGCCTATTTCCTCGAGCGCTCACGTTCAAATAGCCGAGCAGCTTTTGGGCCTTAGCGACATGTCAAAGCCGCAACTGACTGCGTTCATCGCGACAATTCAGCTGGGCACTGAACTTGCGGTGTTGATTTACTTCTTCAAAGACATCACGAGAATCCTTCGAGCCTGGTTTGTCGATTTAGTGAACTTGCCTAAGCGTCTTCTGGTTCGAAAAAATGACAACAGCGTTTTAGTTAACCAGGATGCGAAACTGGGCTGGCTCATCATTGTGGGCAGCTTGCCGGTGGTTGTCATCGGATTAGCTTTCAAGGACCTAATCGAAAACGATCTGCGCAACCTTTGGGTTATCGCCGTGATGCTGATAGTTTTTGGAATCGTCTTGGGTTTTGCCGACAGATTTGGGAAGCGAAACAAGGCAATCGAGTCACTCTCAACCAAGCACGGTTTGTTGTTTGGCCTGGGTCAAGCTCTCGCGGTGATTCCGGGAGTATCTAGGTCGGGTGGCACAATCTCGGTTGGCCTAGCTCTTGGCTACAGCCGCCAGGCCGCAGCCAGATACAGTTTCTTGCTGGCGATTCCTGCAGTTTTGGCTAGTGGTGGCTACGAGTTTTTGAAGACCTATCAAGACCTGTCTCAGACAGATTTAGTCGCAACTGTAATCGCATCCGTTGCCGCGTTCGCGACTGGCTTTTCAGTGATTGTGGTTCTACTGCGCTACCTGAATCGCGGTTCGTTTATGCCTTTTGTGGCTTGGCGAATCGTCGTGGGCATAGCTCTTTTAGCAATGCTTAGCAACGGGGTAGTGTCCGCTTAGTCTTTCTCGCCAGGCTCTTCGCCGGGTTTTGATTCAGAGGCCCTGAGGAACTTCTCAAATTCCATCGCCAAGGCGTCTCCTGTCGCAGCCTGCGACTCTGCCTCATCCCGAGATTTCTCGAGTTGCTCGATGTATCCAGCC
>JBEGKM010000089.1:0-4742 GCA_041184065.1 Actinomycetota bacterium | reverse complement strand
CCCCCACCCTTTCCCAACTATGGTTCGCGATTTTCACTCCGTGATTGGAACCGAGGCAAGAGCACAGATGCTTCAAGAGTTCGGCTTCCTGCCAGATGCTCTTGCAGCCTGCGTAGGTGGCGGTTCAAACGCCATCGGTTTGTTCCATGCGTTCTTGGATGACGAGCAAGTCGAACTGTTTGGTTTCGAGGCTGCCGGCGACGGCATGAACACTCCACGTCACGCTGCGACCCTCAACTATGGTCGCCCCGGAGTCCTGCACGGCGCTCGAAGCTACATGCTTCAGGACGAAGATGGTCAAACCATGGAAAGCCACTCGATTTCGGCTGGTCTCGACTACCCTGGAGTCGGCCCAGAGCACTCCTGGTTGAAAGATCTCGGGCGTGCCCAATACCGTGGAATTTCGGATGCCGAGGCGATGGATGCCTTGCGACTGCTCAGCCGCACCGAAGGCATCATTCCAGCCATTGAAACCGCTCACGCCTTGGCTGGCGCTTTGAAACTTGGTAAAGAAATGAAGCCGGGTTCATCGATTTTGGTGAATCTGAGTGGCCGAGGCGATAAAGACATGGAAACCGCCGCAAAGTACTTTGGCATTTTGGATGGTGTTCAGGATGGCAAGTAAAACCTCAGCGGCACTCGTCGAGCGCAAGCAGGCCGGTAAAGGTTCCCTAATCGGCTATTTCCCAGCTGGTTACCCAACCCTCGATGAGTCGATCGAAGCTGCAATCGCAATGTGCCGAAGCGGCATCGATGTTCTTGAGCTAGGCGTGCCCTACAGCGATCCAGTCATGGATGGCCTGGTCATCCAAGAGGCAACCATGCAGGCGCTAGAGAATGGGTTCAAACTCAAGCAAACATTCGATGCGGTGAAGGCAATCACAGCCGCGGTAGACACTCCAGTTTTGGTGATGACCTACTGGAACCCGGTCTTGAGCTACGGAGTAGAAAAATTTGCCCACGACCTGGCCGAGGCCGGGGGAGCAGGGCTTATTACTCCCGACCTAATCCCTGACGAAGCAGGCGAATGGCTCGAAGCTTCAGACAAATATGATCTAGATCGAGTGTTTTTGGCAGCACCCACCTCGTCAACCGAGCGCATGCAAACCGCTTGTGATTTGTCGAGGGGTTTCGTTTACGCGGTATCAACCATGGGCATCACCGGAGCCCGAAATGAAGTTGACCAACTTGCCAAAACCGTGGTTTCAAACATAAGAACGGCATCAACCAGCGCTAATGCCGCAGTTGGAATCGGAATTTCAACCGCTGAACAGGTTGCCGATGTAAACACCTACGCAGACGGAGCAATCGTTGGCTCTGCATTTGTTCGCGCCTACCAAGAAGGTGGCATCGAAGCCCTCAAAAACAAGGTTTCGCAACTAGCATCAAGTTTGAAGAAGTAACCAGGAGAAATAACCGTGAACGCTCTAATTTCAAGCATTCCTAGCCCTTCGATAAGTTACATCGACCTAGGGCCTGTGCGAGTGCACTTTTATGCGCTTTTCATTCTTGCCGGAATCATCATTGCGATTCTGATTGCCAACAGCCGATTGGTGAAGCGAGGTGCTGCAAGCGGTGCCGCACTTGACATCTCGCTTTGGGCTGTGCCATTTGGCATCATCGGTGGCCGCATTTTTCACGTGATAACTCACCCAAACGATTACTTCTATGAAGGCGCAGACCTAACTGCCGTGCTTCGAATTTGGGAGGGCGGCCTAGCAATCTATGGAGCCCTAGCGCTAGGAGCAGTTGGTGCTTGGCTGGGAGCTAGAAGCACGGGCGTACGTTTCACCTCGTTCCTTGATGCTGTGGCACCGGGAGTACTGATTGCTCAGGCGCTTGGCCGCTGGGGAAATTACTTCAACAGTGAATTATTTGGCACGCCAACCGATTTGCCGTGGGGTCTAGAAATCGCGCAAGACAATGCTGCCTACCCATCTGGTCTTCCTGCAGGCGTGCTTTTCCACCCGACTTTTATTTACGAATCGATTTGGAGCCTTGCCGGCGCTGCTGCGCTGTTGTTGCTTGACCGCAAGTTTGAACTTCGTTGGGGCAAACTATTCGCCCTGTACCTAGTTTTCTACTCGACCGGACGCCTGTGGATCGAAGCCATTCGCATCGATCCGAGCGAGTACTTCTTAGGTCTGCGCACCAACATTTGGTCGGCACTACTGGGTATCGCCTTGGGTCTGGTCATCTTCTTCTTGCAACGTCGCAGACACCCGGGAATCGAAACCACCGTTCTGGTTTCAAAAACCGAGAAATCACTTGACGAAACCGCCGATGCGGTAGACTCAAAACTCAGCTAAATTCCTCTTTGAGGAACACGAAATTACTGTTTAACGCATCTAACGATGCACCTTTCGGGCCAATGTTGTCCCTCTGATAATCCCTGATTGGAGTGCGGCATGCTCGGTATGTCACCGTTCGAAAGATTCAGCACTGCGCCTGCAGCGACTGGTCTGTACGACCCAGCTAACGAAAAAGACGCCTGTGGTTTGGCCATGGTTGCGACACTTCGCGGCACTCCTGGGCACGACATCGTTCGCACCGCGCTTGACGCACTAACTAACCTCGAGCACCGTGGTGCTGTTGGCTCTGACGCCGGCACCGGCGACGGCGCTGGAATTCTCACTCAGATCCCCGACTCGTTCCTGCGCGCGGTTGCCGGTTTCGAACTGCCTTCAAAGGGATATTACGCAGCAGGTCTAGTCTTCTTGCCAGCTTCGACTGAAGAGCAGAACAAAGCCGAGGCCGGTTTCGCCGACCTGGCAGAACTCGAGAAAATGCGCGTGCTTGGCTGGCGCGAAGTTCCTACCGACCCATCCGTTTTGGGCGATTTGGCTCGCGAAGCAATGCCGGTTATTCGCCAGGTATTCGTTGAAGCCGCTGATGGCGTTACCGGAATCGAGCTAGAGCGCCGCGCCTTCCGCCTTCGCAAGCGCGCCGAACGTCAGCTTGGAATCTACTTCCCGTCGCTCTCTTCTCGAACAATTGTCTACAAGGGTATGGTCACGACTCTCCAGCTCGAGCCGTTCTACCCAGACCTCAGCGACGAGCGTTTCGACTCGACCCTAGCCTTGGTGCACTCACGCTTCTCAACCAACACCTTCCCATCGTGGCCGCTCGCGCACCCATTCCGAATGATTGCTCACAACGGTGAAATCAACACAGTCAAGGGCAACCGAAACTGGATGAGGGCCCGCGAAGCTCAGCTTTCTGCCGATGTCCTTGGCGACATAAAGGAGATTTCGCCAATTCTCACCTCGGGAGCCAGTGACTCGGCCTCTTTCGACGAGGTCGTTGAGTTGCTCTACATGGGTGGTCGCAGTCTTCCTCACGCGATGATGATGATGATTCCTGAAGCCTGGGAGAAGCAGAGCGACATCGACGAGTCACGCAAGAACTTTTACGAGTATCACTCGATGCTCATGGAGCCTTGGGACGGCCCAGCCGCAGTCGTATTCACCGACGGCTCGCTGGTTGGCGCAACCCTTGACCGAAACGGATTGCGTCCCGGTCGCTATGTAATCACCGAAGATGGTTTGGTTGTTTTGGCTTCTGAAATCGGTGTTGCCAAGATCGACCCAAGTCGTATCGTTCGCAAAGGCCGTTTGCAGCCTGGCCGCATGTTCCTGGCCGACACCGTCAATGGCCGATTGATCGACGACGAAGAAATTAAGGCCGAGATTTCGGCGCTTGAACCTTGGGGCGAGTGGCTCGAGCAGAACCGAATTACCCTGGGTGACTTGCCTGAGCGCGAGCACATCGCACACACCGCATCGTCGGTAAACCGTCGTCAGCGCACCTTTGGTTACACCGAAGAAGAGCTGCGCATTCTGCTTGCGCCGATGGCCCGAAACGGCATCGAACCACTTGGCGCGATGGGCTCTGACACGCCGATCGCCGCAATTTCAGACCGACCACGTCTACTTTTCGACTACTTCGTTCAGCAGTTCGCGCAGGTCACAAACCCGCCACTCGACTCAATCCGCGAAGAGGTCGTCACCTCGCTCAGCACCGGCATCGGTCCTGAGCGCAACCTGCTTTCGGCAACCCCAGAGCATGCACAACAGGTCATCCTAGGTTTCCCGGTTCTAAACAACGACGAGCTTGCCAAGATCAAGCACATCGATGAAAAGCCGGGTGTTGGTCAGGCTTATGTCGTCAAGGGCATCTACCGCGTTGACAATGGGGCAGAGGGCCTCGCCGCTCGCATCCGTGAAATTTTTGAAGAGGTAACCGCCGCAATCGAAGCCGGTGCCACTTACCTGATCATCTCTGACCGAGACAGCAGCTACGAGTCTGCGCCAATCCCGTCTCTGCTGCTCACCTCAGCTGTTCACCATCACCTAATTCGCGAAGGAGTGCGCACTCGCGTTGGCCTGGTTGTCGAGGCCGGCGATGTTCGCGAAGTTCACCACGTGGCCGCGCTAATCGGTTACGGCGCCGCTGCTGTCAACCCATACCTAGCGATGGAATCTGTCGAGCAGATGGTTAAGTCTGGCCAGATTTCGGGCGTCACCGTCGAATACGCCCAGAAGAACTTGATCAAGGGTCTCGGCAAGGGTGTTCTAAAGATCATGTCGAAGATGGGAATCTCGACCGTTTCGTCTTACTCGGGCGCGCAGACCTTTGAGGCAATCGGTCTCAGCCAAGAATTCGTTGACACTTACTTCACCGGCACCACCAGCCAGCTTGGCGGCATCGGCATTGAGGTTATTCACGACGAGATCAACTCT
>JBEGKM010000088.1:0-4760 GCA_041184065.1 Actinomycetota bacterium | reverse complement strand
ATGAGTTGCCGAGGTAGGCAGGCGCCAGGTTTGCCTTGTTTGGAATGTTGGCGTCGTCGAAAGTTTGCACATAGCCGAGATTGACTAGACGCGCGACCAACCACTCGGTCGGGCACGCGACATCGGCACCGATGTCTTGACCGAGAGCCAGCTGGTCTTTTACCTTGCCGTAGTAGCTGTTGTTGTCATCGATCTCGACCTTGTATTCGACCTTGATGCCTGATTGTTCTTCGAAACGTGCGAGGGTTGGGTAGGTCTTGCCGTCTTCGGATTCATCCATGTATGCAGGCCAGTTGTGCCAAACCAAAGTCTTTTCGGTGTCAGAGACATCGGTCGCAGGAGTTAGCGCTGTTGAGGAGCTTCCGGCTGGCGAGCAAGCCGCAAGGGCCAGCGTTGTAGCCGCGGCGCCGGCGCCGGCCAAAGCCGCACGTCGAGTCATTTGGTGACGGCGGGCCATTTTGACCAAGTCGCGCATCATTGGGTCTTCTGGAAGAGGCTTGTTCATCGCCGTGACTCCTATACAAGAGGGGCCAACATTGGCCCAACCAACACAACCAAATGCACCCTTCGGCGCATCTACTCAAATACTGCCACAGTTTTTGGTTGCCCCAAGCGGAAAAACGAATTCTTGAATTCTTGAATTTTCATCGAGCAGTTTTGCTGGGCGCCAATTCGTTTCGTGATTTGGGCGATTGCTTTCTGCTCGCGTGTGCATTCCCATCTGCATAAGGTCAACCGGGTCAGCATCGCCGACTGCAATTCGCAGCCGCAGGTTGGCTAAGACCTGCCTTGGCAAGCCGGAAAGGGTTTGAGTTGCAAGGATGAGATGCACACCCAAACTGCGCCCTCGCGAGGCAAGCGATTCGACCAGATCAGCAGCCAAAGGGCCTGAACGCACATAGGTTGTCGCCTCGTCGATTATGACGACCATGCGCTTGATTGAATGGTTCTGTTGGTATTCGTCGATGTTGGAACACGAAGCCTCAGCAAACAGTCTTTCTCGTCTTGCCAACTCGGCTGCCAAGCCGGCCGAGAAAAGTTTGTGGTCTTCGAGGTCGGTAGCCAGGCCAACGACACTGGGATGGGCCTTCATAAAACTGAACGTAGCTCCCCCTTTGAAGTCGATAAAAGCCAGCTCATAAAGTGCCCCGGTCGCGTTGGCCAACCCGACAGACAACAACCGGCACAGCTCGCTTTTGCCCGACCCAGTCGGGCCCACGATCAATAGGTGCGGCGCCGATCCAGCCAGATCGATTGTGACATCGGTGCCATTGCGCTGGCCCAGCCAGAGGCGCGGTTGAACCGAATCGGCAAAACATTTGCGTTGAAGGTATGCCAGTCGCTCTCCGTTTGCTCGCCGAGCATGTTGGCTCAAGAGGTGCTCAGCAGCAGCTTGTACCCAAACCTTGCGCCAAAGTATTTGCGCGCGTGGCAGGCGTTTTTCACCAAGATAATGGTGTCTACCTACCTCACGAATGACCGCATCTGGGTCAAGTCGATATGCCTGACGATGCCTAACAAACCACGCAACTAGGCCACTCATTCCAGACATCGCCAGCATGTACCAAGACCCTGTGCTGGCGCCCAAATAGGCGCCAAGAACCAAAGAAGGAAGAATCCAGGCAAGCTGCATTCATCAAGTGTTTGTATGGCTCACGCTCGGGTGGGCCAGGTAAATCGAATCTGTGGAAAAGTAGTGCCTCATCGGCTCACTTACTCGCCAATGGATTCGCTTCGCTCAACATCGACTCGTCGCTCGCCGATCAAGCAAGCTTTTCGGCTCACTTACTCGCCAATGTAAGACATGACGTGCTTGATGCGCGTGTAGTCCTCGAAGCCATACTGCGAGAGGTCTTTTCCATAGCCCGAGTGGCGGAAACCGCCGTGAGGCATCTCGGCAGCCAGTGGGATGTGAGTGTTGATCCACACACAACCGAAGTTGAGCGACTTTGAGAAACGCAGGGCACGCGTGTGATTTTGCGTCCAGACTGAGGATGCCAAACCGTATTTGACATCATTTGCCCAGCGAAGCGCCTCATCATCGGTGCTGAATTTTTGAACCGTAACCACTGGGCCAAATATTTCGCTCTGGATGTGCTCGTCTTTTTGCTTCAAGCCAGAAAGAACTGCAGCCTCTAAGAAATAACCTCGGTCACCTACGCGCACGCCGCCGGTCTCGAGGTTTGCGTGATCAGGCAAACGGTCGATGAACCCCTGAACTCGCTCGAGCTGGTTCACGTTGTTGACCGGGCCATACAGAATGTCGTCACGGCTCGGGTCGCCGGTAGTGGAATTCGCCTTTACCTCGGCCACCAGCAATGCCAAGAACTCGTCGTGCACCGATTCGTGAACCAGGATGCGGGTGGCCGCGGTGCAGTCCTGACCGGCATTGAAGAAGCCCGCGATCGCAATCTGTGCGGCAGCCTTTTGCAAGTCGGCGTCGGCACAAACGATTACGGGCGCCTTGCCGCCTAGCTCAAGGTGCACGCGCTTCAGGTCGGTTGCGGCTGACTTAGCAACCTCCATGCCCGCACGAACCGAACCGGTAATCGAGACCATCTGTGGGATCTCGTTTTCGATCATTGCTCGGCCCGTGTCTCGGTTTCCGGCGACAACGTTGAAAACACCCTTGGGCAAAAACTCGGCGGCAATTTCGGCAAGCAACAGAGTCGAGGCAGGCGTGGTGTCGGATGGCTTTAGAACAACCGTGTTGCCGGCTGCGATTGCGGGCGCAAACTTCCAGACCGCCATGTTCAGCGGGTAGTTCCAAGGGGTCACCTGGCCGATGACGCCGATGGGTTCACGTCGGATAGACGAGGTGTGATCGCGAGCGTATTCGGCAGTTGCTCGCCCCTCGAGGTTTCGAGCGGCTCCGGCAAAAAATCTAATTTGATCAACCGAAGGTGCCATCTCGTATTCAACGAGAGTACTTCGCGGCTTTCCGGTGTTTTCTGACTCGACGTCGGCAGCCTCTTCGGCCCTGGCTTCGAGAGCATCTGCGATTCTAAATAAAGCCAACTGACGTTCACCAGGAGTGAACTGGCTCCACTCTTCAAATGCCTTTTCGGCAGCCTGATAGGCGCTCGCTACATCTGCTGCTGAGGAGACGGGTGCGGTTGCGTAGGTCTCGCCGGTAGCCGGATTGATCACATTGCTGGTCTCGCCAGATTTGGCGGAAACGTATTCGCCGTTGACAAAATTCTTGAGTTCGCGAACCGACACTTGTAACTCCTCTTCGAGCAATTGCGCTGTTGAAGTGATTCTAGTCACGAAAATCGGTCCGATTTGCAACATTTTGCTATCAAATCAGTCGCAATATCGCGAAACAGGTGCGGATTCGTTTGCGGAATGCCGTTTTGACTGCCAAACTCGAACCATGTCCAGAGTAATGCGCACCAAGTCGAGCCAACTAGACGACGTATCTAAAGCGATCGTTGAGCAGTTGCAGCTAGACGGTCGCCGTTCATACGCCGAAATCGGCAAGAAGGTTGGCTTGAGCGAGGCGGCTGTTCGCCAGCGCGTTCAAAAACTAACCGATTCGGGCGTTATGCAGGTGGTTGCGGTTACCGACCCTATGCAACTTGGTTTCTATCGGCAGGCCATGATTGGCGTGCGCTGCGGCGGCGACACACGAGCAATTGCCGAATCGATGGCCGCAATGCCCGAAGTCGACTACGTAGTAATGACCGCTGGAAGTTTTGACATTTTGGTTGAAGTGGTGTGCGAGAACGATGACGATCTCATCGCGCTGCTCAATTCAAAAATCCGGACACTGCCCGGAGTGACCTCTACCGAAACGTTCGTGTATTTGAAGGTTGCGAAGCAGGTATACAACTGGGGAACCAGATGATTCCCCTGAAAACCCAATGTAAAGAGTGATATCAAATGGCTATCTGGAATCGTAAGAAAGCAGAATCCGCCACCCCGCTTCTAGACGCTCGACGAGCAGGTCAAGAAGCAACCCCGCAAATGCTGCAGCAGGCCGCAAAAGACAACATGTTTTTGCACTTCACCCGCCACAGCCCGTTCTATGCCAAGAACGGTGAAATTCCAATCATCACCCACGCCCAGGGCCACCACTTCTGGGACCAAAATGGCAAGCGTTACTTTGATGGCATCTCGAGTCTGTTCTCGGTAAATGTTGGTCACGGACGCGAACGCCTTGCTGAAGCTGCGGCAAAGCAGATGAAAGAGCTCGACTACTTTCCGCTTTGGTCGCACGCGCACAAGCCGGGCATCGAGCTATCCGAGCGCCTGCTTTCATACGCGCCAAAGAACCTCTCACGAGTGTTCTTCACCACCGGTGGCGGCGAGGCCAACGAAACTGCCTGGAAGCTAGCCAAGCAGTACTTCAAAATGACCGGTAAGCCGATGAAGCACAAGGTCTTGACTCGCTCGGTTGCCTATCACGGCACTTCGCACGGAGCTCTGTCGCTGACTGGCATCCCATCCATGAAGAAGGCATTTGAACCGCTGGTTCCATCAACCTTCCGCGTGCCAAACACCAACTGGTACCGTGCTCAAGATCAGTTTGAGACCGAAGAAGAGTTTGGCCAGTGGGCGGCTGATCGCGTCGAAGAGATGATTCTGTTCGAAGACCCAGACACGGTGGCAGCGTTCTTCCTTGAGCCGGTTCAAAATTCTGGTGGCTGTTTTACCGCACCAAAGAGCTATTTCAAGAAGATTCGTGAAATTTGCGACAAGTATGACGTGTTGATCGTCGCCGATGAAACCATCGATGGTTTTGGTCGCGTTGGCAG
>JBEGKM010000087.1:0-4810 GCA_041184065.1 Actinomycetota bacterium | reverse complement strand
GGCAAAAATGGCCCAGGCCACAAAGGCGCGAAGAACCCACCAAACCGGCCTAACGGAAATTCCAAACTCCAAAACGGAACTTCCAAATGCCGTCCTGCGAAACCAAGCTTCAACATTTTCAATTAGGGCTTTCGCTGAGAAAGCTTTACGCTTCTCGGTTCTTGGGCCAACGCCTGCCGCTTCGCGGAGATCTGCAGCGTATACACTTGCAGACTCAAGGGGGAATTCCGTGCCTTCTTCAGCAAAGCGCTCGGTTAGATCAGCCTCGAGCCCATCAGTGAGTTCTTGGATCTCTCGCTTTGGTAAATCCGACAATTCGGCTCGGATAGCTTCAGCAAAGGCGGCGATGTTGTTTTGGGTGGGCATTATTTTCCTCCATTGGTTAGTGACGTGCTGCCTTTGCTTGGTTCGAGAAGTTTGGTCATTGTGTTGCTAAAAGCCAGCCAGCTTTTGCGTTGCTCATCGAGCATCAGAGTCCCGGTTTCATTAATTCCGTAATACTTGCGATGAGGCCCATCGTCTGAAGCAACAACGTAGCTGTTCAGGGCTCCAGCGGCAAAGAGTCGACGTAAGGTGCCATAGACCGAGGCATCGCCAACATCCGCGAGTCCGGCTTGCTTTAGACGGCGAACGATGTCGTAGCCGTACCCGTCTTCATGCTCTACCGCGGCAAGTACCGCAACATCTAAGACGCCTTTGAGCAATTGGGTTGAATCCATGATGCTCCTTTCGATGTATTCACTATTACACAATACACAGTAGTCCGCAATATAGAAACGGTCGGCGTGTAAAAAAATCCCCCCGCGAAAGCAAGGGGATTCTTTGTTGAACTCGTTACGGCTCGAGGCGGTTTGGTCCGCGGAACAAGTAGCCAACCTCGCGAATGTTTGGCTGGTGCAAAAGCAACATCAAAACGCGAAGCAAGCCCATGCCGAAACCGCCGTGAGTAGGCGCTCCAAACTTGAAGAAGTCGAGGTAGGTCTGAAGACCTTCTGGCTCTAGACCCTTTTGCTTGACCTGCTCGATCAACACATCGAGGCGGTGTTCACGCTGGGCGCCAGTGGTAATTTCGGTGCCGCGCCAGATTAGGTCGTAGCTGTTGGTTAGTGCCGGGTTGTCGGCGTGACGCATGTGGTAGAACGGGCGCACGGTTGCTGGGTAGTCGGTAACGAAAACGAATTCGTGGCCGTGGGTCTCTTCGGCCCAGGCGGCAATCTGACGCTCGCCCTCTGGGTCAAGGTCGCCACCGCGCTCAACAACGTGACCGCGCTCTTTGATGATTTCAACTGCGTCAGCAAGGGTTACGCGCGGGAAAGGAATCGATGGAACCTTGACTTCGATGCCGAAGAGCTTCTCGATTTCAGCGCCGTGCTTTTCTTTCACCGCGGCAATGGCGAGGTGCATCAGTTCTTCTTGAATCGCCATGATGTCTTCGTGCGAGTCAATCCACGAGACCTCCATGTCGACCGATACGAACTCGGTTGCGTGACGTGAGGTGAACGATGGGTCGGCACGGAAAACCGGACCGATCTCGAAGATGCGGCCAAGGCCAGACATCATTGCCATCTGCTTGTAGAACTGTGGGGACTGCGCGAGGTAGGCGTGACCCTCGAAGTATTCGAGCTTGAAAAGCTCAGCGTTTGACTCAGACGCCGATGCCATCAACTTTGGAGTGTGAAGCTCGACAAAGCCGTTCTCGACCCAGTATTTACGCCAGGTTGCCTCGATGGTGGTCTGAATGTGGAACACCAAGTTCATCTCAGGGCGACGAAGGTCTAAGAATCGCCAGTCCATGCGCTTGTCGATCGAGGTGTCGTCGGCAATCGGGGTTTCTGGATCAGCAAGGGTGACAATCTCAACGTCGTCGAGCTGAATCTCAAGGCCGCCAAGTTTCACGCGCTCATCGTGAACCAAACGGCCCTTGATCCAAACGAACGAACCGTTGGTGAGGGTTGAAACCTTGGCAGCAAGAGCGTCGTTCTCGTCAGGCTGTTCGTCGATGACCGGGCGAGGGTAAGTTACCTGTGCAGAGCCCGACTCGTCGCGAAGGATGATGAACTGAATGCGCTTCTGGTCTCGAAGCTTTTCGACCCAGCCGCCAAGCAGAACGGGGCCATCTTCACGAGCACTAAGTGAAGAGATTAGGGAGCGGTCACGCATGTGAATCCTTGCTTTCGTTTGTTGCCCAAACAAGCCTGAGAGAAGGCTGAGGGCTCTAAAACTCAAGTTTAGCGGAGGGTAGACTTGACCCATGCCCGCCGATCGCATTCACCTCATTCGCCACGGCGAAGTGCACAACCCGGATGGTGTGTTGTATGGCCGTTTGCCGCACTTTAGATTGAGTGATTTGGGGCACAAAATGGCCGAGGCTGCGGCAGCAGATTTGAAGGGCCAAGGGCGCAAGGTTTCGGCGATAATCTCAAGCCCATTGCTTCGAACTCGTGAATCGGCCGAGCACGTGCAGGCTATTTTTGGCCTGAACCCAACAATCGATGAGCGATTAATCGAACCAACCAACCTATTCGAGGGAAAGCAGCTTTCTGCGAACTATTTGCTGCGCAGACCGCTGCAACTATTTCACCTTCGCAACCCCAACAAACCCAGCTGGGGTGAGCCATACCGCGAAATCGCGCAGCGCATGCAGGCCGCGATTTTTGACGCTTGGAATAACACTTTTGATGGCGATGTTGTTTTGGTTAGCCACCAATTGCCGATTGTGATGGCGAGCCTTTCACTTAGAGGCCAAAAACTGCCACACAACCCAAAGCAGCGTCGCTGCAGTCTTTCTAGCATCACCACTTTTGAGCGTCGAGGAAACACATTTGTTGAAGTTGATTATCGTGAGCCGAGCAAGGGCTTGCACGCTATCGACCGAGGTGCAGTTTGAAGTTTAGAAAGTACCAGAAGCAGATTGCCCTTGGCTTAGTTGTTTTTATGCTCGCCACTCTGATGATTGGAACGCTGTCGGGTTGCACGGCGAACGACCCACTTGCCCAGCAATTCAAGGCTGGCGACAATAAAAACTACATCGCAGGCGATGGCACCGTAACCGAATTTGCCAAAGGCAATCGAGCCAAGGCCGCCGTTTGGCAAGGCGAGACTGAAAGCGGACAGACGATCACCAGCAGCCAACTTAAGGGCGTCGTTCACGTAGTCAACTTTTGGTATGCAGGTTGCGCTCCATGTCGTGCCGAAGCGCCTGATCTAGTGTCGATTGCAAAACAGTTTCCGAAGGTTCAATTCATCGGTGTGAATGTGCGCGATTCGGCAGCCACAACCATCGCTTTTGATAAAAACTTTGGCATCACCTGGCCGTCAATCATCGATGCCAAAACCGGGTCTGTGGTTCTATCTTTCACCGGAATCGTCACACCTCAGGCTGTGCCAACGACCCTTGTCGTCGATAAGGGCGGGCAGGTCTCGGCGCGAATTCTTGGTCGCATCGACAAATCAATTTTGAGCACACTCATCAAGACCGCGGTCGAGGAGTAACACCTTGAACCCGGGCGAAATCATTCTTGGCGGCTCGCTGTTTGCGGCTGTACCCATGGCTTTGCTTGCCGGAATCGTTTCTTTCATTAGCCCGTGCGTGCTGCCTTTGGTTCCGGGTTACCTGGGTTTTGTTTCGGGCTTGTCTAACCAACGCGGCCGAATGATTTTGGGTGCGGTTCTTTTTGTTCTGGGCTTTTCGGTTGTTTTTGTGTCTTTCGGTGCTCTCTTCGGCGGCATCGGAGCAGTTGTTTATGGCAACGGGCTGGCGTGGGTGCAGCGAGTGCTCGGCGCATTTGTAATCTTGCTGGGATTCGTGTTGATCGGCCAGTTTTCGTTCATGCAAAAGACCATCAAGATGAATGTTTCTTCGAAGCTTGGCCTAATTGGCGCACCCCTCTTGGGCGTTGCCTTTGGTCTTGGCTGGACACCGTGCATTGGCCCGACTCTCGCCGCTGTTCTAACCCTCGCAGCGGATGCGGCTTCGCCAGCCAGAGGCGCGATTCTGGCATTTGTTTATGCGCTCGGAATCGGGTTGCCATTCATTGCCATCGCAGCCGGATTTGGTTGGGCCACTAAATCGGTGGGTTTCGTCAAGAAGCACATCCGCGCATTTAACATCGCCGGAGGCATTCTTTTGATTGCTCTGGGCGTGATGCTGGTGCTTGGCATTTGGAATGGCTTTGCCGCCTGGCTTCAGTTGGAGGTGTTTGGCTATTTCAAGCTCGCCCTCTAAATCTGATTTTGACTCAAACGACGAAATCAAATCTCCGCAGCTAAGCCTGGCAGGTTGGTCGCGATGGATTTGGCGTCAGCTCACCTCGATGAAAACCGCCTTGTTGCTTCTATTGTTGCTTGCGGTCGCTGCGGTTCCCGGCTCGGTTTTTCCTCAACGGTCGGCTGACCCCAACGGGGTAACGGCGTATTTCGACAACAACCCTGGGCTCGCGCCAATTCTCGATGCTGTTCAACTGTTTGACGTTTACACGTCGGCATGGTTTTCGGCTATCTACATTCTTCTTTTCATTTCTCTCATCGGATGCGTTTTGCCGCGCACCGCGGTGCACTTCAAAGCCTTGCGCTCGGCACCAGTCGACACCCCACGGTTGCTGTCGAGGATGCCGGCACACCTCAAGGTGAGCACGAGCGCAAAGTTGCGCGGCACCATTCTCGACTCTGCCGCCGCGCTGCTCAAAAAGCAGGGCTATCGGGTTCAAATTCAGGCGGGCGCAGACGACAAACCGGCTTCGGTTAGCGCTGAGCGCGGTTATTTGCGCGAAACCGGAAACCTTGTTTTTCACCTATCGCTGATTGGCGTACT
>JBEGKM010000086.1:0-4850 GCA_041184065.1 Actinomycetota bacterium | reverse complement strand
CGTTCATGCGCTCTTGCGGCCGATGGTTTCGCCGCGTAAAACCCGAACAACGGTCACAATTGCGATGACCACAATCGCCGAATCTGCGATGTTAAATACTGGGAAGCCAATGGGGATCTGCAGGAAGTCGACAACTTTTCCAACCCCAAAGCCCGGAAAACGGGTTAGTCGGTCGACCAGGTTACCGACTACACCGCCAAGCAGAGTTCCGGCCATAATCGCCCAAGAAGTGGTTTCGATTTTTCTCGACAACCAGAGAATCACCAGTGTCGCAAGGCTAGAGACGATGCTAAAGATCCAGGTAGCCCCACCGCCTAGTGAAAAGGCGGCCGAATCGTTGTAAAGAAGTGTGAAATTCAACAGACCTGGAATGACAGGAACCGGGGTCGCAAAAGCCAGATTTTCGATGGCCAGGTTCTTTGAAAATTGATCGATGGCAAGCACCGACCAGGCTAGAGCGAGGAACCAGATCTGACGCTTAATAGAATCTCGGCGACTCAATTTTTAGTCGTCGTAGCCGTAGCCGGTGTTTGGATCTGTCGCGCCAAAACCAGTTGGATTGAACGGCGCCGCACCAAATGATGGGTTAGCCCCGAAACCTGGGCTGGGTTGAGTGCTTGGCTGCTGAGCGAATGGCTGAGCCGCCCCGTAACCGAGCTCAGGTGCCGCCGGAGCAGTCGGAGCAGTCGATTCGGCGTCTTCTAGGTCGTCTAGTTGACCCTGAATGTAGCTGCGCAACTTGATTCGGTATTCGCGCTCGAAGCTCTTTAACTCTTGGATGCTGTGCTCAATCAAAGCCTTGTCTTGCTCTAGGCGACTCATGTCGGCGCGCTGCTGAGCTTCGGCTTCGCGAACCACACGAGCGGCCGTCGCATGACCTTCGGCAATTAGCGCGTCGCGCTTGGCAAGGCCTTCGCGCACGTGCTCCTCGTGGAGCTTGCGAGCCAGCTGCAAGAGGTTGTTGGTGTTGTTGGTGTCTAGAGTCGATGGGTCCTGGGTTGCTTCAGGGAAGCTGCTGGTAGCGACGACCGGCACAACAGGGGTCGAACCGGTGTCAACGGTGCCGGTAAGCTGCTCGGCCATACCCGCTCCGCTGCGCTGAAGCTCTGCGATGCGCGACTCAGAAGCTAGCAGGCGCTGACGTAGATCTTCGTTTTCTTGACCAAGACGTCGCAGCTCAACCACGATCTCATCGAGAAAGTCATCGACCTCATCTTGGTCGTAGCCTTCGCGGAATTTGGTTGGCTGGAATCTCTTATTGACAACGTCTTCTGGAGTCAAAGGCATAGCGCTTACCTCGTTTTAGTCTTGGCCCGCAGCAGTGTCTAACTGGCAGGTAAGAAAAAGGTTACCCCAGTCGCCCACTCAAAGAAAACTTGAACCCCAAAATGTGGGTTTAAGCGATCTGTTTTGCCAGGCTCTGAAGGAAGAAAATCGCCAACACGATTAGAGTCCATCCGAGATCGAATTGGATCATGCCAATTCGCAGCGGTGGGATGAATCTGCGCACGGTTTTGATGACTGGGTCGGTGACGGTGAGCACTGACTCAACAATCACCAAGATGAAGCCCTTCGGTCGCCAGCTGCGATTTACGGACAGCGCCAAATCGATGAACAGGCGACCGATCATGGCAAAGAAAAAGACCTGGAGCACCCACCAAATTACGAGTGCGACCAGGCCCATTTCGAAAACCTAATTACGGGCGAACGAGGAGGTCATCGGTCTGAGCCTCTGCCTCTTCTTCGTCGTTTACTAAGACGTGGTTTGGAGTAAGCAAGAACACCTTTGGAGTAACTCGCTTCATGTGACCCTCAAGACCTTCTTTTAGGCCGAGCATGAAGTCGAGCATGCGCTTTGAGTCGGCTTCAGACATGTCGCCCATGTTGACAATAACGGGGATGCCGATTCGATAGTTTGCCGCAACCTCTGGAGCTTCTGCGTAGGTCTTTGGTTCGATCGTGTAGATCTCGTTGACTTCGGTCGCACCGCGACGTGGGCGCATCGGGGTGATGCGGGCTGGTCGCTGGTCGCCAGCTGGGCTGCTAACTGCTGCCGGACGCGCCGGAGCCTGATCGCTCTCGCCACCCATTCCTAGCCATTCGCCAACTGAAGAGAAGATTCCAGCCATTTTTACCTCCGATGAAAAACCTTAGTGAGTTCAGAATATGGCTAATACTGGCGATTTCCCGTGATTGCGGTGCCAATGCGAACGTGTGTCGCTCCGAAACCGATGGCTTTTTCGAAGTCGCCGGACATGCCAGCAGAGATAAATTTTGCGCTTGGGTGAACTTTTTGAAGCTTGGCGCTGCAGTTCGCAATGGTTTCAAAATCGATTTCGGGCGCACGATCGAGCGCCGCTACTCCCATCACACCCAGAAGATTGATTCCCTCGACGGCCAAAACTTGTTCGGCAAATCCGCTCAGATTCTCCGGTTGAATACCCCCGCGACCGGGATCATCGGTCAAATTCAACTGTATGAAAACATCAAGTGGCTGAGCACGCATTGGGGTGATTTTCGCTACCGATTGAAGAAGCGACTCTCGATCGAGCGAATGCAAAACCGAGGTATAGGAAAGCGCAGACTTTGCCTTGTTGCTTTGCAATTGACCCACGAAATGCCAGTTGGCTGCCTGGTTGGAAGCAGCAGCTACTTCTGCTGCCTTTGGCGCCGCTTCCTGGTCTCGGTTTTCACCGAAATCGCGAGCCCCCAAATCGAGCAAATCCAAAACCAATTGCGCCGGATGATTCTTGGTGATCACTACCAACGAGATATCAAGCTCGCTTCGCCCAGCCTGTTTTGCCGCCGCAGCAATACGCTGCTGCGCCTCGCGATAACGACTGGCTAGATCAGGCAAGCGTCTAGCGAAGGAATTCTGGGATGTCTAGGTCGTCGCCCCAGGTGCCGTCGTTGGTTTGCTTAGGCGTAGGGGCAACGGTTGCGCTCGGAGTTGACTCGGCCTGATCCTCGGCTTCCTTCGCAAAGAAGGTAGGCTCTGTGGTCTCGGTTTCATTGATCACAGGGATGGCGGCAGTAGCCGGCGATGCCGACTCAGCAACAGGGTTACCGAACCAACCTGAAGCAGCTGGCGCTGCTGAGGCTGCTGGAGCGCTGTAAGGGCGACGCTCAACGCGGTTCACCTTAGGTGCACCTCCGTCGAAACCTGCAGCGATAACCGTGATTCGAACCTCGTCGCCTAGAGTGTCGTCAATTGAGGCACCAAAGATGATGTTTGCCTCTGGGCTGACAGACTCCTGAACCAGGCTGGCAGCTTCGGCAATCTCGTGTAGACCGAGGTCTGAGGCACCCTGAATCGAAAGCAGAACTCCGTGAGCGCCATCAATATTGGCCTCAAGGAGCGGGCTAGCTACGGCAAGTTCGGCCGCTCGAATTGCGCGGTCTTCACCCTTGGCAGTACCGATACCCATCAGGGCAGAACCTGCGCCCTTCATGACAGAACGAACGTCGGCGAAGTCTAGGTTGATCAAACCCGGAGTGATAATCAGGTCGGTGATGCCCTGAACACCGGCGCGCAAAACGTCATCTGCGGTTGCAAAAGCCTCGACCACTGAAACGGTCTTGTTCACCATTTCGAGCAGACGCTGGTTTGGCACGACGATCAAGGTGTCAACCTCGCCGCGCAGAGTCTCAATGCCCTGCTCGGCTTGCTGAGCGCGGCGCTTGCCTTCGAATCCGAATGGTCGTGTGACAACACCCACGGTCAAAGCCTCAAGGCTCTTAGAAATTCTGGCTACGACGGGAGCCGCACCAGTACCGGTTCCACCACCTTCACCGGCGGTTACGAAGACCATATCTGCGCCCTTCAAGGCCGCTTCGATCTCGTCGGCGTGGTCCTCGGCTGCACGGCGGCCAATCTCAGGGTCGGCTCCAGCGCCAAGGCCGCGGGTTAGCTCGCGACCGATGTCAAGCTTCACGTGAGCTTCAGTCATCAGCAGAGCCTGGGCATCGGTGTTGATAGCAATAAACTCAACACCACGAAGGCCAGATTCAATCATGCGGTTCAGTGCGTTAACGCCTCCGCCACCGACTCCAACAACCTTAATGACTGCTAGATAATTCTGGTTTAGACCCACGATAATCCTCCGGTTTCACTTCTGCCGCTGGGCAGCTGATGCCTCGAACAATGTCTAAAGGTCTACTTGAGACTTAACCTTTAGGCCATTTAATACGTTGCGCGAAGAAACTACGGCTTAGATTGCAAAGAAAGATGGAAGCGCTTAGGCGTGTCTAAAAGTTTCCATAACGAACCACGGGGGCTGTTGGCGAAGACACATCAAAAGTCACAAAATCACTGCGCTTCTGGTTCTTGAAAAGTGCCTCGAGAGTCTTTGACTTCAACACCGATTGAGAGCCGTCTCCCCAGATGATGCGCTGTGCTGAGTTGCCGCGCAGCCGGAGCGAGACTTGGTCCTTCGTCTTCGCATCGATCGAAGCAACTTTCAAAAAGATTGCGTTGGGCAGGGCCAATAGAACATCCATTGCAGCTTCGAATTCGCGACTACTCTTTGGGTCACCAGAGATGGCCATGCTCGGATACTTATCGTCACCACTTGCTTTGCCGACTCGAACCCCGGCCGGATCATAAAGGTAGTTGGTTCCGCCAACATTTACGATGACAATCGGCTGACGCTCAACGATATGAACCCTGAGAGTGTGCGGCGGCAAGCTAATCACCGAGAAGCTCTCAATCAGCTGAAAACCCTTGAGATCTTCGGCGATGCTGTTGGCGTTGACCATCGGCAAAGGCGTGCCCACCTGGTCTGCCAACGCTTTGGTTAGCGCCTTCACCGGAATGCGACTGTTGCCAGTTACTCGGACAGTCTCGACCG
>JBEGKM010000085.1:0-4898 GCA_041184065.1 Actinomycetota bacterium | reverse complement strand
GCTGGGCGATGTTCTAAACATGGATGCGATTCGCGACGCCGGCGTGAAGATTGGTGCCGACCCAATGGGTGGCGCTTCGGTCGACTACTGGGGTGCAATCGGCGAGCGCTATGCCCTAAACCTGACCGTAGTGAACCCGAACGTCGACTTCCAGTTCGGCTTCATGACCCTCGACTGGGATGGCAAGATTCGCATGGACTGCTCATCGCCACACGCGATGGCTTCGCTCATCGAAGGCCGCTCACGCTTCGACATCTCAACCGGCAACGACGCCGACGCCGACCGCCACGGCATTGTGACCCGCGACGGCGGGCTGATGAACCCGAACCACTTCTTGGCCGTTGGCATCGACTACCTCTACCGCAATCGTCCGGGATGGGCGGCCGACGCAGCCGTTGGCAAGACCATGGTTTCGTCGTCAATCATCAACCGTGTGGTCGAAGACCTAGGCCGCCGCCTGATCGAGGTGCCGGTCGGTTTCAAGTGGTTCGTGCCCGGCCTCATCGACGGCTCGGTGGGCTTCGGTGGCGAAGAATCTGCCGGCGCTTCGTTCTTGCGCCTCAATGGCAAGTCTTGGTCAACCGACAAGGATGGCCTGATCCTCGCCCTACTGGCCGCCGAAATCACCGCGGTTACCGGCAAGACCCCCTCCCAGCGTTACACCGAGCTGACCGACAAGTTTGGTGCCTCGGTCTACGAGCGCATCGATGCACCGGCGACCCTCGAGCAGAAGAGCAAGCTGGGCAAGCTTTCGGCCACGGATGTCTCGGCAACCGAATTGGCTGGCGAAAAGATCACTGCGATCTTGACCCACGCACCAGGCAACAACGCAGCCCTTGGAGGCCTAAAGGTCGAGACCGAAAACGCTTGGTTTGCGGCTCGCCCATCAGGCACCGAGAACGTCTACAAGATCTACGCCGAGAGCTTTAAGGGCCAGGCTCACTTAGAGCAGGTCCAGGCAGAGGCCAAGACCCTGGTCGACGGAGTGCTCGGCTAGGTCGCCGATTGTTTAGTAGTTGTAACTAGGCGCGGCCGGAAGCTTCCAGAACTTCTCGAGCACGGTGATGTTCTGCGACTTCATTTCGGTCGCTAGCTCAACGCCCACGTACCTGAAGTGCCAAGGTTCGAACTGATAGCCGGTGGTTGCGGTTTGACCATCCGGGTAGCGCAGGATGAAGCCGTATTGCCAGGCGTTGGCGGCCAGCCACTTGCCGGCCTTGGTCTTGGCGAAGCAAACCTGGATGGTGCAACCCTGGCCTGCGGCACTGACATCGGCGGCTAACCCGGTCTGGTGTTCTGAATAACCCGGGCGTGCGGCGAGCGCTTCGCCAGCCTTCAAACCGAGGCGTTTTACCTGACGATCGTGAACCACGACCTGGGTGTCATAGCTGCGATAACCCGAGTTCAATAGCAGGGTTCCGGCCTTGTCTTTGAGCATTCCGGCCGCCATCTTGCTCAGCGCTGCCGAGGTAACCTTGGCAACCTGCACACCCTTGAAATAACCGATTGCTGGCTTATAGGTAATTGGGTTGAGTGGACGCTGCTTATTGGCTACCACCCAAAGCGAGTTGGCCTTGGTTAGAGAATTAGCGGCCGGGTTGAAACAGACACCACAAAGCACCGGCGTGCTAGGGGTCGGGGTCGGAGTCGGGGTTGGAGTTCCGCCAATGCTGCCGCTCGGGTCGCCAATCGCCGTCGGAGTTGGCCCTGGCACTTCGACCTGATGAGTGTTCTCGGGCGATGGCGTAGGGGTTGGAGTGGCTCCCGCTGCGAAAGCAGGACCGACTGCTGCACCGAAAATCAGCCCGCCAGAAATAACCAAAGTCAAGAGGCGGTTTACTGGCGTAGAACCTTTTCGGCGTTTAGGCTGGAACATAAGTTCAAGCCTAACTTCGATAGGCAAATCATCCCGAGGCAAACCTCGAGGATTCGCATCAAAAACACAGAAACGGAGCCACTCTTGGCACGTGCAGAACGCAAGGCGGCAGCGGCCGCCTCAGCTATTTCGGGTGAAATGACCCACAAGCAAATCATGTTGGTCCTCGTCGGCCTCATGTCAGGTATGTTCCTGTCGGCACTAGACCAGTCGGTTGTTGGTGCAGCAATGCGCACCATCGCCGACGACCTTAAGGGTCTAGAACTTCA
This sequence comes from Actinomycetota bacterium, assembly GCA_041184065.1. Taxonomy (GTDB): domain Bacteria; phylum Actinomycetota; class Actinomycetes; order Actinomycetales; family Microbacteriaceae; genus Rhodoluna. The sequence continues at coordinate 2,753 of JBEGKM010000085.1, read as the reverse complement.
GGCTTGGGTGACCACCGCCTACCTCATCACCTCGACCATCACCACCCCGATCTACGGCAAGCTTGGCGACATCCTTGGCCGTCGTCGCCTATTCATCGTGGCCATCACCATCTTCATCTTCGGTTCGCTGCTTTGTGGCACCGCGGCTGACATGTTCCAGCTGGCTGCTTGGCGTGCGGTGCAGGGTATCGGTGCCGGTGGCCTATTCACCTTGGCGCTAACCGTCCTTGCCGACATCGTGCCTCCTCGTGAGCGCGCTCGCTACCAGGGCATGTTCCTTGGCGTCTTCGCGACCTCATCGGTGCTTGGCCCAATCATCGGCGGTCTATTCGCCGGCGCAAACGAAATTCTTTGGATCAACGGATGGCGTTGGGTCTTCTTGATCAACCTGCCAATCGGTATCGTTGCACTCTTCATGGTGGTTTCGTTCCTTCACGTTCCGCACACCCCAAAGAAGCACCGAATCGACTGGCTAGGTGCAGTCACCATCGTTATCGCGGTTGTTCCATTGCTTCTAGTTGCCGAGAACGGCCGCGACTGGGGCTGGGATAGTGCCGAGTCAATCGCCATGTATGTAACCGGTGGCGTTGGAATCGTCTTGTTCATCCTTGCCGAGCGTGCTGCAAAGCACGAGGCGCTATTGCCACTAGCACTTTTCAAGTCACGCACCTTCTCGATGGCCACCATCCTTGGTGTCATTGTGGGTGTTGGCATGTTCGGTGGAATGATGACCCTGCCACTGCTTTTGCAGATCGTCATGGGCGCAACCCCTACCGAGGCTGGCTTCATGATGCTTCCAATGGTTGCCGGAATGATGACCGCAACCATCATCTCGGGTCAGATCACCAGCAAGACCGGCAAGTACAAGATGTTCATGGTGATTGGCCCAAGCCTGCTGGCTCTCGGCTATTTCTACCTAACTAGCTTTAACGCAGACACTGAGTACTGGCAGGCATCAATCGGAATGGTTCTAATCGGCCTAGGTCTTGGTCAGCTAATGCAGACCCTCACCCTTGCTGCACAGAACTCGGTGCCAGCATCAGAGGTGGGCGTTGCAACCGCATCGGCAACCTTCTTCCGCCAGATGGGTGGAACTTTGGGTGTTGCAGTATTCATCTCGATTCTGTTCAACACCCTTGCTGACACCATCCCGGCCGCTTTCAAGCGCACCGATGTTCAGGCCGGAATCAAGGCAGCTATGCAAGACCCGAAGGTCATTGGCGACCCAAACAACGCCGAATTCCTCAAGGGCCTACAGGGCGGCAACATGGCCGACCTAGCCGGCAAGCTAAACACCGACTCATCGTTCTTGAACAACCTAGACCCTCGTCTAGCGCGTCCATTCTTGATCGGTTTTGCTGACGCCGGTGTGACCGTGTTCACCATCGCGGGTGCCGTTGTGGCCGTCGCGATCGTGATTGCTATCTTCACCAAGGCTCCAGCGCTGCGCACCAAGTCAGCTGTTCAAGAAGCAGCGGCGGCTAACGCGCACTAAATAAAGTCAACGGCAATACCCAAAGCCCCGAACCGGTCGCGCATCACGGCGATTGATTCGGGGTTTTGGTCTACCAGGATGAAGTTGCGCTCGAGCGAAGCGGCGGCCGCACCCGTGGTGCCTGAACCGCCAAAGAAGTCGAGCACGGTGTCGCCCGGGCGTGAAGATGCCTGGATGATGCGGCGCAAAATGCCGAGCGGCTTCTGGGTCGGGTATCCGGTCTTCTCTTTGCCCGTCGGCGAAACGATGGTGTGCCACCAGACATCGGTTGGCAACTTGCCCTTGGCAACTTTTTCGGGTGTTACCAAGCCCGGTGCCATGTATGGCTCGCGGTCGACCTCATCCGAGTTGAAAAAGTATTGAGCCGGGTTCTTCACATAAACCAGGATGGTGTCATGCTTGGCCGGCCAGCGGTTCTTGCTTTTGCCGCCGTAGTCGTAGGCCCAGATGATTTCGTTCAAGAAGCAGTCGCGACCGAATAGCGCATCGAGCAGCACTTTTGCATAGTGCGATTCGCGATAATCGAGGTGCAGATAAAGGGTGCCGGTTTCGTTGAGTAGGCGCCAGGCCTCTTCGAGTCGAGGCTCTAGAAACGCCCAGTAGTCGGCGAATTCGTCGTCGTAACTGAGTACGGTTTGGCGCACGGTCTCATACTGGCGACCCTTGAAACCAACGCGTCCGCCTTCGGTGACACGGGTGGTGGTTGCGGTGCCGCGGCTTTGCGTGCGGCCGGTGTTGAACGGCGGGTCGATATAAATCAGCTGCACGCTCTCGGAGGGCATAGATTTAAGTACGGCAAGGTTATCCCCGAAGAACACTTTGTTTTTATTTGCCGGCACAGAAAGAGATTAACAGCATGAGCGCAGAAATCGTCGAGGCTCCAGTAGTAAAGCACAACACCGCTGAGCACCGCTATGAGATTTGGCTCGGCGATGACATGGCCGGCGAACTCGACTACTCACTGATGTTGGGCGAGATTCACTTCGTGCACACCGGCGTCAACCCGGCTCACCAGGGCAAGAACCTGGCCGCCGTTCTAACCCGCGAGGCTTTGGCCGATGTTCGCGAGCAGGGCAAGAACAAGGTCGTTCCGGTTTGCTCTTACACCGTGCGTTACATGGAGAAGCACCCTGAGACTCACGACCTGCTGAAGGACCCGATCGAAGAGGCTGCGGCGGCTTGCCGTCTGCCAAACGTTGCCAAGGCTAGCGAAAAGCTAGGCCTTACCCCGCCAAGCAACTGACGTAAAACCAAGCCG